>NZ_PCOW01000016.1:0-93785 GCF_002979495.1 Microbacterium sp. MYb64
CGACCTCCGCACCCGCAGCCATCGCGGGATCCCTCCCCGACCTGACGCTCCCCCTGCTCGGACTCCCGAAGACGGGCCTCGACGAGGCCGTGGACACGGCGCCCATCCCGATCGGATCCGTGGAACTCGGCCGGTGGATCACAGACCCGACGATCACCCCGATCGAGGTTCTCACGGACCCGGTCGCCCAGTACATCCCGCCGAAGCCGCAGCCCGCGGATCCCAGCATCCCCGGGCCAGGAGATCCCGGGTCCGGCACCGGGGGGACGCCGGGCCTCGACCCCGGCGTCACCACCCCGACGGATGTCGCGGCCTACGTCGCCCCGATGATCACCGGACGGACCGCCCCGGGCAACGCCGTCGCGATCGAGTTCGCCGCCCAGCGGTACACGGTCGATGTCGCGCCCGATGGATCCTGGACCTTCGACACCCGCCCGCTGGCATTCGATCCCGGGACCTACGACTACTCCGTCTGGGCCTTCACCCCCACCGAGCAGTCCCTCGCGACCACGGGGACCCTCACCCTGCAGGCACCGACCGTGCAGGGGTTCGAGCAGCTCGACGGGCCGATGCTCCTCGATGAGGCGCGCACCACCGGACTCGTCGTCTCGATCACCGGACCGGCCAACGGCACCGTCTGGGTCTCGACCCCCACGACCGATGCGACCGTCACTCTGGACGACACCGGTCACGCGATCCGGCGGATCAGGATGCTCGCCGACGGGTGGTACCCGTTCGGCTTCTCGGTCATCGATGCCGACTGGTACTCCGGACCGGGCACCGTCGCCACCGTCGACGTCCTCGACCCCAGCCGGGGCCCGGACTGGCCGCGCGGCGGCGGCGGCGTGTTCGAGATCGTCGATCCCTGAGCCTCCCCGAGGGATCCTGCCGTGCGGGAGGTGCGGATCAGCCCGCGCCGGGCGGGGTGCGCTTCGAGTCGGCGAGCTCGTCGACCACGAGGGAGCGCTCGTCGATCGTGCCGTTGCGGTAGGCCTGGCGGCCGACAATGTGCGCGGACAGCGGGGCGGTCGCGAACTGCATGAGCACGATGGGCGCGACGAGCAGCAGCCCCAGCGCGACGCCGATCACGGACCGCTGCGAGAGCGCGATCGCCAGGCAGATCAGCAGCAGCCCGAGGACCTGCGGCTTGGTGGCGGCATGCAGCCGATTCGGCACATCGCGCAGGCGCAGCAGGCCGATCGCGGCGATGAGGCACAGCAGCGCGCCGATCAGCACGAGCACCCAGACCGCGGTGTCGACGACGACATCGGGGATCCTCAGCTCGAAGACGTTCATCGCTCTCCCCCGTCCCTGCGGGCGCGGCGGGCGAAGGCCCGGTTCCTGGTGACGGCGTTCATGACGGGGTGTTGTCCCTCCGCGCGACGTAGCGGGCGACCGAGATGGATCCGAACACGCCGACCGCGGCGACGACGATCAGCACCGGCAGCGTGCGGGTGTGGTGGTTGATCGCCATGTCGGCGCCGAGCACGCACATGACCTCGGTGAGGAGCACATCGGCGGCCACTGCCCGGTCCAGGATCGATGGCCCGATGACGATGCGGATCACGGCCAGCACGGCGGCGACCGCGAACACGATCATGATGACGAGCAGCAGCGGGTTCATCGGCGACCCTCCTCGGATCCCTTCGACGGGCCGGATCCCTGTGCCGGGCCGGATCCCTTCGGCCGGTGCGGCTTCGGCGAGCTCCCGGCCACCGTACCCCCGAGGCGGTCCTCCTCGGCGCGTTCGTCGGCACGCAGCCGCGCCGCCTGCGCGGGCGAGCCGAGTGCGCGCACGATGCGGCGCTCCCAGCGGAGCACCCCGGCACGCTGACGCTCCACGTCCTCGAGCGAGCGCACGCCGATCACGTGCAGGTACAGGGTGCGGGTGTCGCGCTCTGCCTCGACCACGAGGGACCCGGGGATGAGCGACGACGTCACCGCGACGTGCGTCATGACGAGATCGTCGGCGTAGCGCAGCGGCACGGCGATGATCGCGGCTCCTGGTGCGCGCCGGGGGTTCAGCACCTGCACGGCGACGCTGAGCGAGCCGTGCACGACGGCCGCCAGGAACTGCACCACCAGCAGTGCCGCCCACCACAGGTTGATCCGCCCGGAGAGCTCGATCGTGGGCAGCCGGAACACGCGCGTCACGAACAGCGCCACCGCGATGCCGGTCACGGCAGAGAGCACCGTGAACTGGCCCCAGAGCAGCATCCACAGCACCACGAGCCAGAGCAGGAACGGCAGCTGCAGGCCGATCTCGCGCCAGAGTCCGCGCCTCACCTCGGTGCTCATGATGAGGCCTCGTCCCCGTCGAGCATGTCGAGGTGCACCGGCTGCAGCAGGTTCGCGCCGATCCGCTCGCAGAGTCCGTAGATCGGGCCCGCGAACACCGTCAGCGCGAGGGTGACGGCGACCATGCCGCCGGTCGCGAAGGTCATGATGGTCGGGATCCGGCGCCGCTCCTGCTGCTCGTCATCGGCCGCCGGCGCGCTGCCGAGATGAGCGATGCGCTCGTTCTCCTGCTCCTCCGGCGTCTCGTCCTTGTCGCGCCAGAACGCGAGGTTCCACGCGCGCATGAGGGCGTAGAGCGTGAGCAGGGAGGTGAGCACGCCTCCGACGATGAGCACCCAGATCAGGGGCGTCGCCACCTGCGCCGCCGCCTGGAACAGCGCGAACTTGCCGATGAAGCCCGAGAACGGCGGCAGTCCGCCGAGGTTGATCGCGGGCACGAAGTACAGCACGGCGATGAGCGGCGCGGCCTTCATGAGCCCGCGCACCTTGAGGATCGAGGTGCTGCCGGCCCGCCGCTCGACGAGCCCCACCGCGAGGAACAGGGTCGTCTGCACGATGATGTGGTGCACGATGTAGTACACCGTGGCGCCGATCGCGGCGGGCGTCGCGATCGCCAGGCCGAACACCATGTAGCCGACATGGCTCACCAGCGTGAACGACAGGATCCTCTTGAGCTCCGCCTGCGCGACCGCGCCGAGTATGCCGATCACCATCGTCGCGAGCGCCACGATCATGAGCACCGTGTTGATGCTCGACACGTTGAACAGCTGGGTCTCGGTGCGGATCAGCGCGTACACGCCGACCTTCGTCAGCAGGCCGGCGAACACCGCCGTGACCGGTGCGGGCGCCGTCGGATACGAGTCCGGCAGCCAGAACGACATCGGGAACACGGCCGCCTTGATGCCGAACGCGACCACGAGCATGAGGTGCAGCACGAGCTGCGTACTGGGCGGGATCTCGCCGATGCGCTCCGCGATCTGGGCCATGTTCACGGTGCCGAGAGCGGCGTAGATGAGCGCGATCGCGACGAGGAACAGCACTGAGGACACGAGCGAGACGACGATGTAGACCGCGCCGGTGCGGATGCGGGATTCTGTGCTCCCCAGCGTGATGAGCACGTAGGAGGCGACCAGCAGGATCTCGAAGCCGACGTAGAGGTTGAACAGATCGCCCGCGATGAAGGCGTTGAAGATGCCCGCGGCCAGGATCAGGTAGGACGGGTTGAAGATCGAGATCGGGGTCTCCTCGGCCCCATCCGCCGCGCCCTGGCCCACCGAGAAGAGCAGGACCGCGACGAGCACGATGCTCGACACGAGCACGAGCAGGGCGGCGAGCCGGTCGACGTACAGCACGATGCCGAACGGGGCGGGCCAGCCGCCCACCATCACAGCGATCGGCTTGGTCTGGTCCACCACCACGAGGAGGGTCGCGGCGATCACCGAGACCGCGGCGAGCGTGGCGACCGTGACGATGACCTGCACGCGGGTGTTGCGGCCGAACACGAGCGTGATCGCCGCGCCCAGCAAGGGGAGGGCGACGAGCAGGGGGACGAGGGCGTTCATCGCGGCTCCTCCCCCGGGTTGCGGTCGTCGTCTGTCTCGGTCGGGCGCGCTCCCCCGGAGTCGTCGACCGAGGCCGGCCGCGGATCCGGCCGGTCGACGGGGGCGTCGTCGACGAGGCCGTCCAGATCCTTCGCGTGCAGCACGCGGATCGGCGAGGTCGCGACGCCCACGAAGTCCGTCGTGGCGTCCTCGTCCTCGAGATCGACCTCGTCGTCCATGAGGTCTTCCTCGATCTCCGTGCGCTCGCGCAGGGCGATGTCCGTCTCGTCGTCCTCGACCGTGTCCGCCTTGCCCAACTGCCAGGAGCGGTAGATGAGCGCGAGCAGGAAGGCGGAGACGGCGAACGTGATCACGATCGCGGTGAGGGTGAGCGCCTGCGGCAGCGGATCGCTCACGTCGCCGTCGGTGCCGTAGAACGGCGCGCGTCCCGGCCGGCCCATCACGATGAGCAGCAGCAGGTTCACGGCGTTGCCGAGCAGCAGGAAGCCGATCAGCACGCGGGTCAGGCTGCGCTCGAGCATCGCGTACACGCCGCAGCCGAAGAGCACCGCCATGACGATGATCAGCACGAGGGAGACGTCCATCAGATGTCCACCCCCCGCGCGCGCATCTCGAGCGTCTGCCGGTCGACCTCGGCGCCGAGGCTGCGCAGCACGTCGAGCACGAGCCCGATCACGACGAGGTAGACGCCGATGTCGAAGAAGGTCGAACTGACGAACTCGATGTGTCCGACCACGGGGATCTCGGCCTCCCACACGGCGCTGGAGAGCGGCGCGAGGCCGAAGAACAGCGGCACCACGGCCGCCCCGACGGCGAGGATGAGCCCCGCCCCCAGCAGGCGCCCGGCGTCCGTGGGCGCGGCGGCGCCGAGCTCCCAGCGCCCGCCCGCGATGTAGCGCATGACCAGGGCCATACCCGCGACGAGACCGCCGGCGAAGCCGCCGCCCGGGGCGTTGTGGCCCGCGAAGAGCAGATAGATCGACACGACGATGATCGTGTGGAACAGGATCCGCACGATCACCTCGAGCAGGATCGAGCGGTTCTCGGGTTTGACGTTGCCTCCGCCGACGAGCCATGCGCGCGGGGCCGTGTCGCCGGCCGTCTGCACGCGCACGCCCTCGGTCGTCTCGACGAGAGGCCGGCGGCGCGCCGTGCGCGGGCCCTCCGGCAGCGCCCTCGTGGCGGAGAGCCGGTCGGCGCGATGCGTGACGAACACGAGCGAGGCGACGCCCGTGGCCGCGAGCACGAGCACGGACAGCTCCCCCATCGTGTCCCAGCCGCGCAGGTCGACCAGCGCCACGTTCACGACGTTCTTGCCGTGCCCCAGCTCGTAGGCCAGCTTCGGGAAGGCCGCGGAGATGGGATCCGCAACGCGGGATCCGGTGGCGACGATCGCCACGCACGCCATCATCACGCCCGCGGCGATGCCGAGGATCGCGCGCGGCACCCGGCCGACAGACGCGTTGTGCTCCCCCATCCGCGCCGGCAGCCGCCGGAGCACCAGGGCGAACGTGACGAGGGTCACGGTCTCGACGAGGATCTGCGTGAGCGCGAGGTCCGGAGCGCCGCTCGTGCCGAACAGCACGACCATGCCGAGACCCGTGACGGAGACCAGCACGACGCCGGTGTAGCGCTTCTGCGCCCGGATCGCGAGCAGGCCCGCGAAGATCATGATCGGCGCGACCACGAGCTGCACCGGGGTGTGCCAGGCGCTCAGCTGCGCGTTCGCGGGTCCGCCGGCGATGAGCGCGGTGGCCTCGGCGGCGATCACGACGACGAAGATCGTGCCGACGTAGACCGGCAGGGATCCGCGCTGCGTGAGCGACGTCGTGACCACGGAGAGCCGGTCGACGCTGCGCATCGCGAGGTAGTAGGCATCCTGGGCGGTGAACGGCAGCAGGCGCGGACGGCGGTCCCAGCCGAGGCGGCGCGTGAGCGGGAACAGGGCGAGGCCGAGCAGCACCGCCCCGAGCGACAGGAACAGGGCGGGGGCGAGCCCGTGCCAGAGCGCGAGGTGTCCGGGATCCAGGGCCGACCCGTCGTAGCCGGGCGCCTTCGCGTCGTCCGCGTAGCCGTAGAGCACCACGGTGACGGCCGAGGCGAGCGGGCCGAGGACGAGCGTGGCGAAGGCGAGGATCACCGGCGACACCAGGAAGCCGAAGGGCGGCGAGGGCCATTCCGTGTCGGGCATATATGCGCCCGCCGCATCCTTCTTCCGCCAGAAGGCGCCCCAGAGGAACCTCGCGCCGTATGCCGCGGTGAGAATGGATCCGAGGATCACGCCCGCGAGGGCGACGATCCCCCAGGGGGATCCGCGCTGGGACTCGTCGAAGAGAGCCGCGAGCGTGGACTCCTTCGCCGCGAATCCGATCGTCGGGGGGATCCCCATCATGGATCCGACCGCGAGGAATCCGGAGATCGCGAGCAGCGGGGCCTGACGCCCGACGCCGCTGATCTCGTTGACGTCACGGGTGGAGAGCTGGCGGTCGATGACGCCGACGATGAGGAACAGCGACGACTTGAACAGCGCGTGGCTGATCACGAGCGCGAGCCCCGCGAGCATCGCATCCGAGGTGCCGTAGCCCAGCACGACGGTGAAGAAGCCGAGCTGGCTCACGGTGCCGAACGCGAGGATGCGCTTGAGGTCGGTCTCGCGCAGCGCCTGCACGCCGCCGAGCAGCATCGTGAACACGCCCAGCGTGATCGTGATCGGACGCCACGGCCCCGAGAGGGCGAAGACGGGGGCGAACCGCGCGATGAGGTAGATGCCCGCCTTCACCATGGCCGCGGCGTGCAGGTAGGCGCTCACGGGCGTCGGCGCCGCCATGGCGCCGGGCAGCCAGAAGTGGAACGGGAAGATCGCGGACTTGCTGAGCGCACCGACCAGCAGCAGCACGATCGCGGCGTCGACCAACGGCCCCGTCGGCGCGAGCTCCAGGATCCGCGACATGCTCGAAGTGCCGGCATCGACGGCCAGGAAGACCACGCCGATGAACATCGCCAGTCCGCCGAGCGTGGTCACCAGCAGCGCCTGCAGCGCCGCACGACGGCTCGCGCCGCGGCGGTGATAGTGCCCGATCAGCAGGTAGGAGAGGATGCTGGTCAGCTCCCAGAACATGACCAGCAGGACGAGATCGTCGGTGGTCACCAGGCCGTACATCGCGCCGGCGAAGGCCAGCAGCACCGCGGCGAACTGCCCGATGCCTTCCTTCGACCCGCGGAAGTACCACCGGCAGTAGAGCAGCACGAGCGCGCCGACACCGGTGACGATGAGGGCGAGCAGCCAGCTCAGCTCGTCGAGCCGGAAGGAGAGCGCAAGCCCGAGCTGCGGGATCCAGTCGATCGACTCCCGCGGAACGAGGGCGGGATCCTCGGATCCGGCCAGCACCTGCGGCGTGAGCACCACCAGGTGCACGAAGGCCGCCGCCGGGACGAGCGCCGCAACGGCGAACGCGCGTGCTCCGATCCAGGAGACCAGCAGCGGCAGCAGCAGAGACGCGAGGGCGAACACAGCGAGGAGTGTCAGCACGGCGGTCTCCTCTGGCTCGTCGGTCTCTGCGGGCTCAGCGCGTGAGCGTGCAGGTCGACACAGGCGGGCGGGTTCGGATCCAGTTTACGTGCCGGAACCGGCATCCACCGCCGCGAACGTCACGAAAGCGGCTGCCGGACGGGGGCCGGCCCCGTCGTCGTGCCCTCGCGGAAGGTGCACGTGAAGCGGATCGAGGCGGCCTGCTCCCCCGCCAGCATCCGTGCGACGGCGTCGCCCGCGGCGCGCCCCTTCTCGACCGCGGGCTGCACGGCGGTCGTGAGCACGTGCTCGCCCAGGCCGTCCACCGCGATGCCGTCGAAGCCCGCCACGCTGACGTCCTCCGGCACGCGCAGGCCCGCCTCCTCCGCGGCGCGGATCACACCGGCGGCGAGGAGGTCGCTCTGCGCGATGACCGCCGTGGGACGAGTCCGCGGATCCTCGAACAGCATGCGCCCCGCGATGAGGCCCTCGTCGATGAGGCTGCCGGCGGCGGACACGACACGCGCATCGGGGAACACGGACAGGGTGCCTTCCAGGCGTGCGCTCGTGACGGGGGTCGTGATGGACGCGATGCGCTCTGGCGTCGCGTCGCCGCGCACCTTCGCGCCGTCGAAGGGCAGCGTCACCACGGCGACGTCCCGGTGGCCGAGCGCGCGCACATGGTGCGCGATCTGCGCCGCGGCCTCGCCATTGTCGAGCTCCATCCGAGGCACGTCGTCACCGGCGTCCCCCTCGATCACGACGACGGGCAGACCCCGGCTCCGTACGGCCTGCAGGGTCTCGCGCATGCGTCCGCTGCAGCCGATCAGCACCGCGGCGTCGATGGGCGCCGTGGCGAGGGTCGGCGCGTCCGACCCCGCCTCGGGATCGTCCCGCAGCAGGAGCACGCCCGCACCGAGTTCGGCGAGGCCGTCGGTGAGGCCGTCCATGGTCGCGGTCTTGATCGGGTCCAGGAAGGCCGTCCGCAGATGCTCCTCGAGCGCGACGGCGACGATGCCGCTGCGCCCCCGCCGCAACGAGGCGGCACGAGGATCGGGGCCGGTGTAGCCGAGCCCGGCCGCGACGGCGAGCACCCTCTCCCTGGTGGCGTCCGCGACGGGCGCCTTCCCGCTGAACACGACCGATGCCGTGGAGGGGCTGACCCCCGCCGCGCGCGCCACATCTGCGATCGTGGCACGGCGCCGCACGGCCGAAGGGTCCGGATCCGAGCTCATGTCTCGACAATAACATCGTGGGGAACACACGGATCGAATCGATTCGATACACTGTGCGGATGGACACCGCCCTCACCCGCTCCCAGTTCGTGCGCTGGCGCGCAGCGATCTTCGCGATCTTCCTCGCCAGCGGTCTGTCCATCGCCACCTGGGCCTCGCGCGTGCCGGATATCAAGGCCGCGCTGCACATCGAGAACGGCCAGATGGGCCTCCTGCTGCTGGGCATGGGGGTTTCGTCGATCATCGGCATCTCGACGAGCCCTGCGGTGATGGCGCGCACCGGGGCGCGCCTCGGCATGCTCGTCACGATGCTGAGTTTCGCCGTCGGCGTGGGCCTCGTGGGCCTCGGCACCAACGTGCTCGGGTCCGTCCCCGTGGTGGTCGCGGGGCTCGTGCTGTTCGGCCTCGGCAACGGATCGCTCGACGTGATGATGAACGTCGAGGCGACCGCGATCGAGCAGCAGATGGGCAAGACGATCCTGCCCGTGTTCCACGCTTTCTTCAGCTTCGGCACGGTGATCGGCGCGGGGATCGGCGCGCTCCTGGTGCACCTCGGACTGAACGTCGCCGCGCACACCCTGCTCATCGCCGTGATCATCGCGGTGCTCGCGGTCGCCTGCTGGATCAATGTGCCGAACCGCGAGGCGACGCTCGACCCGCAGCCCGCGGAGAAGCCGCGCTGGCGCGAGCGCATGCACGTCGCGCTCGAGGCCTGGCGCGAGCCGCGCACCTACTTCCTCGGCATCGTGATGCTGGGCATGTCGTTCGCCGAGGGCGGCGCGAACGACTGGCTCGCGCTCGGCGTCTCGGAGGACCACCAGGCCGGCCCCGCCCTCGGTGCCGCAGCCCTGGCGACGTTCTCCGTCGCGATGACCGTCGTGCGGCTGTTCGGCGGCCCGCTCGTCGACCGCTTCGGCCGCGTCATCGTGCTGCGCGTGCTCGCGATCACGGCCGCCGCCGGCATCCTGCTGTTCATCCTCGCGCCGAGCACGCCGCTGGTGTTCGCCGGCGCGGCGCTGTGGGGGATCGGGGCCTCGCTCGGCTTCCCCCTGGGCATGTCCGCCGCCGCCGACGATCCGGCCAAGGCCGCCGCCCGGGTGAGCGCGGCCGCCACGATCGGCTACATCGCCTTCCTCGGCGGCCCGCCCGTCCTCGGCTTCATCAGCGACCACATCGGCCTGCTCAACACGCTCTACGTCCTCGTCGTGCTGGCGGCGCTCTCCGGCTTGTTCTCGGGGGCGGCCCGCCCGCTCCGGGAGGAGGAGAAGGTCAGCGCCGGCTGAGTAGCGCTGCGCGCACGGCGCACCGCGGCGATCAGCGCTGACGGACGATCGCAGCCGCGTGCGAGCGGCTGCGTGCGCCGAGCTTCGCGAGCACGTTGGACACGTGCGTCTTCACGGTGGTCACCGAGATGCCGAGGTGATCCGCGAGCTGCGCATTGGACCAGCCGCGAAGGATCCCGTCCAGCACGTCCTGCTCGCGGGCGGTGAATGCGCCGCCCACCGGGGCCGCGCCGGGGGCGGCGACCTGCTCCCGGTCGGATCCGGCGCCGGCGCGCGCTGCGGCGAGCGCACGACGGGTCACCCTCGGATCGAGCACGCCTCCTCCTGCGGCGACCGCGCGGATCGCCTCGACGAGCGTCGCCGCGTCGGCGGTCTTCAGCAGAAAGCCTGCGGCACCGGCCAGGATCGCCCCGTCCACGAGGTCGTCCTCGTCGAAGCTCGTGAGCACAAGGACGTCGGCCAGAGCTTCGTCCACGATCTCCCTGGTGGCCGAGATCCCGTCACGGCCGGGCATCCTGAGGTCCATCAGCACGACGTCGGGACGCAGCGCTCTGGCGTTCCGCACCGCCACCTCGCCATCCGAGGCCTCGCCGACCACGTCGATCCCATGCGCCTCGAGCATGATCCGCAGCGCGCTGCGGATCGCCCCGTGATCGTCGGCGAGGAGCACCCGCGGCGCCGGCCCGGTCACGGCGCCGCTCCTCGGGGCAGCTCGGCGCGCACCGACCAGCCGTCGCCCTCCGGGCCGGCGGAGAACTCGCCGCCCAGGGCGCGCACGCACTCGGCGAGCACCGCGAGACCCGTGCCGGATCCGGCGAGCGCCGGGCCGGACGCGCCCCTGCCGCCGTGGGAGTCGATCCGGATCAGAAGCCGATCCGCCCCGTTCGAGAGCCGCACCCGCACCTCGGCGCCGACCGCGTGACGCGCCCCGTTGGCCAGGGCCTCGCGCACGACACGGGCCGCCGTCTGGTCGACGAGCGCGGGGAGCGTGCCGGCCCGACCGCCGGTCGTCCGCTCATCGGCGATGCGCACGGTGAGTCCTGCCCGCTCCGCCGCGCGCACGAGCTCAGGGACGTCGGCCAGCCTCGGCGCCGGGGCAGGGGCGTCGCCGCCGTCGCGCAGCACCGCGATCATCGAGCGCAGCGCCGCATGGGCGTCGAGGCTCGCATCGCGCACGGCGCGCAGCGCCGCACGATCCCGCGTCTGGTCCGGGGGAGTGGACAGTGCCGCCTCCGACCGGATCGCCATCGCCGACACGTGTCCTGCGACGAGGTCGTGCAGTTCCCTCGCCATGGTCTCTCGTTCATCGCGCACGGCTTCCCGCGCCGCGTCCGTCGCCCTCCTCCGCTCGAGCGCGGCGACCTCCTCCGCCCGGCCGACGGCGACCGCCCACCAGTAGTCGGTGCCGAGGAGGGTGGCGATCTGCAGCGTCACGAGCATCGCGACCCGGACGTCGGAGGTGCGCAGCAGAGCGAAGACGAGGAATCCGCCGGCCACGAGCACGAGCGCCACCGCGACTCCGCGGCGCGCGCGGGCCGTGGCCCGGTGGACGGCGTGCCAGAGCACGTCCAGCAGCACGACGAGGGATCCGAGACCGCCCACGGTCGCCGCGTCTCCGGCGAACAGCGCCGCCACCACCGGGAGTGCGAGCAGGGGAGGGATCCGGTCCCGGAGCGCGATGAGGACGCAGCCGGGCAGCGCGAACGCGAGCGCCCACCACGGCGAGATCGGGGAGGGCGTGACCCGGAAGAGATCCCAGAGCCCGGCGAAGCCGAAGGCGGACGCGGCCACGCTGAGCAGCGCGGTGCCCACGGCGTCGACGATCGGTCTGGGTATCACGTCGAGCACCCGGGGGAGGAGCGAAGGAGGACGCGGCACGGCGACGCGATCGAGCGTGCGCGGGCTGTCCATCGCCCTATCGAACCACGCGATGCTCCGCGGACGTATCGGTCGAAAGGAGGAACGGCGCCCGCGGCACTCCGTCCTTCGCCCGATCCGCGACGGTCCGGTGGACGGGAGCCTGGGAGCATGGACCTCTCACCGGAAGCGCCGCTCGCGCTCACCCTCGCCGTCCTCGCACTCCTCGACGGGCTGAGCGTGGGCACCCTGCTCATCCCGGTCTTCCTGCTGCTGCCTGCCGGTCGTGTGAGGGTGAAGCGGATCCTCCTCTACCTGGGCACCATCACCCTCTTCTATCTTCTGGTCGGGCTGCTGTTCCTCTGGGGTCTCGTGAACGTCGTCGACGTCGCCGCCGACTTCTTCTCGTCCGAACCCGGGCGGATCCTGCGCTTCGTGATCGGAGCGGCCCTCCTCGTGGGCTCCTTCCTCATCCCCAGCGCGAAGAAGAAGGAGGCCGCGCTGGTCGGCGGCGGCTCGCCGGACACGGTGCGGGAGGCCGCAGGTCCGCTCGCTCCCGGCGTTCCCGATGCGGCGGAGCCCGTCCAGGGCCGGATCGCACGCTGGCGCGACCGGCTCCTCGACCCGACGACTCCGCCGCTCGTCGTGGTCGGCCTCGCGATCGCCGCGGGCCTGGTCGAGGTCGCGACGATGCTGCCGTACATCGTCGCGATGACGATGCTCGCGGATGCCGGCATCGGCATCCCGCTCCGCGTCGCCGCGCTCGCGGGCTACTGCCTGCTCATGATCGCGCCCGCGCTCCTGCTGCTCCTCCTGCGCGTGCTCGCCGCCCGGGCCGTCGAGGGGCCGCTGCGCCGCCTCGGCGCCTGGCTCAGCCGTACTGGCGCGGAGAACACGGCGTGGATCGTCGGGATCGTCGGATTCCTCATCGCTCGGGGGGCCGCCGCCGAGCTCGGCCTCTTCTCCGGCATCGGCACCCTCTTCGGAACCGGCGGGAGCTGAGCCGCGGCCCGGCGGGCTAGGCTCTTCGGGTGCGTCTCGTCATCGCCCGCTGCGCCGTGGACTACTCCGGCCGGCTCAACGCCCACCTGCCCCTCGCCACGCGTCTGCTCGTGCACAAGGGGGACGGCAGCCTGCTCGTGCACTCCGACGGCGGCAGCTACAAGCCGCTGAACTGGATGAGCCCGCCCTGCCGCCTCGAACCCGAGGAGCCGGGGGAGGAGGAGGCATCCGCGGGCGTCACCGAGGTGTGGCGGGTCACGCATCAGAAGACCGGCGACGCGCTGCGCGTGCAGATCTACGAGATCCTGCACGACTCGGCCCACGAGCTGGGGATCGACCCCGGCCTGCAGAAGGACGGCGTCGAGGCGGATCTGCAGCGCCTGCTCGCCGAGCAGGTGGAGCGGATCTCCGAGGGCGCGACCCTGGTGCGCCGCGAGTATCCGACCGCGATCGGGCCGGTGGACCTCATGGTGCGCGACGCGGACGGCGCCGCGATCGCCGTCGAGATCAAGCGTCGCGGCGACATCGACGGCGTGGAGCAGCTCACCCGCTATCTCGAGCTGCTCGGCCGGGATCCGCATCTCGCCCCTGTACAGGGCGTGTTCGCCGCCCAGGAGATCAAGCCCCAGGCGCGCGTGCTCGCCGAGGACAGGGGGATCCGCTGCCTCGTCCTCGACTACGAGGACATGAAGGGCATCGAGTCCGGCATCCCGCGGCTGTTCTGAACCCTTATCTCCGAGAGGCATGAACATGGCCGCATCCCCCTACACCTGCGTCCTCTGGGACGTCGACGGCACGATCGCCGACGCCTCGGCGGGGATCCTGCCGCGCCTCGTCGAGGTGTACGCCGCGTTCGGCCTGCCGGAGCCCGCGCAGAGCGAGCTGTCCCGCTGGATCGGCCCGCCGATGTTCGAGTCGTTCCGCGACCTGGCCGGCCTGTCCGAGGAGGACGCGCACCTCGCAGTGCGGAAGTACCGGGAACTGGCCATGCGCGACGGCTACGCCGCGAGTGTGCGGATCTATCGCGGCGTGGCCGAGGCCCTGCAGACGGTCAAGGCGGCGGGCATCCCGCAGGCCACCGCGAGCTCGAAGCCCGAGAACCAGGTGCTCGCGATCCTCGAGCACTACGGCCTGATCGACGACTTCGTCATCGTCGCCGGAGCGCTGCCCGACGCCTCCGGCCTGCACGACGGCAAGGAGGCGGTCCTCCGCCGCGCCCTGCACCGGCTCACCGAGGCGGGCGTCGACGTCAGCCGCCCCGTCCTGATCGGCGACCGCCTGCACGACATCGAGGGCGCGGCTCCCCTGGGCGTGCCCGTGATCTTCGTCACCTGGGGCTTCGGCGAGCCTGGGGAGTCCGCCGGCGCCATCGCCGAGGTCGCGACCCCCGACGAGCTGCTGCGGATCCTGCTGCCGCACGGCTGACCCAGGCCCCGAGGCCGCCGAGCCGCCCGCGAGAAACCACTTCCGACACGAGGCACCACGTCTGACGCGGCGTCTCGTGCAGGATCTGGTTTCTCGCACCGAGCGGCCGAGCCGCCCGCGCAAAAGAGAGACTCCCCCGGTGCCGAGGCACCGGGGGAGTCAGAAGTCCGTGTCGCTCAGAGCGGACGGATGTTCTCGGCCTGCAGGCCCTTGGGGCCCTGCGCCACATCGAACTCGACGCGCTGGTTCTCGTCGAGCGAGCGGTAGCCGGAGGATGCAATGGCGGAGTAGTGCGCGAACACGTCAGCTCCACCGTCGTCGGGGGAGATGAAGCCGAAGCCCTTCTCCGAGTTGAACCACTTAACCGTGCCCTGAGTCATGTACTGCCTTCTTGCTTGGGCTTACGCCGGCGCAGTCGCGTCGACGATGCTAACGCTATCCGAGTCGACCCGCATAGCAACACCCCGGATCACAAGGTGACGAAAATGTTGCAACCGGCGTCACAGGAGAGATCCACATCCCGAGCGTGCGGAGGGCCTGAGGCCACTGTACGCGTGCCCGGGGGAATTAGGCGGGTCCCCACCGCGGGGGGAGCGATGGGGACCCAGGACGACCGGAGGGTGCGTCTGAAATCAGCATAACCCATGTTCGGGGGTTCTGTCCCCCAAAAGGGGGACAAAATCTGACCGCGGCGGTATCATCTCAATAGATCGCAATACCGGGGGAGGAAGCGGCCCCCTCGGGGGATCCATTGGGGACTGGATGCGCCGAGGGGGCCATTGCACGCACTAGCCGCCGGTCTCTGGGGAAGACCTTCCGCCACGCTGGGGACGTTGGGCGGGAGCAGCCGTCTTCACGTGCGCGCGGTCCACACTAGGCGAGTGCGCGCACCCCTGTCCAGGGAACACGAGCGCACCGATCGGAAAACGCTCTCAATCGGTCAGAGAGCGCCATTCTTCCGCGAGAAGCCCGTAGTTCATGCCATCCATCCACTCTCCGCTGCGGTGCAGCGCGGTGCGGCGGCTGTGCTCCTCGCGCCGCATGCCGAGGCGCTCCATCATCCGCCAGGACGGCTCGTTCGCCGCGAAGCAGCCGGCGCTGATGCGGCGCAGCCCGAGCTCGGTGAAGCAGGCGGCCATCACCGCGCGCACCGCCTCGGTCGCGTATCCGCGGCCCTGCTGCGCGGGATCCATGGCCCAGCCGAGCTCCGCCTGCACGCCCGCGGCCTGCGGGCGCACCTCCGTCTGCGCCCACGCGTCCTCGACGCGCAGCATGATGTCGCCGATCACGCCGACGCCGGGAAGCTCCACGAGCAGGGTGAGCGCGAGCCGCTCCGGATCCGTGAAGTGCGCGCGGAACGCCTCGGCATCGTCGGGAGCCGTGCTCAGCCACTGGCGCACCTCGTCGTGGCGGCGGTAGCGCCACACCGCATCGGAGTCGGCCGACGTGCTGGCGCGCACGATGAGCCGCTCCGTGCGCAGCGGGAGGGCGATCCGGTCGAATGCGGGGGAGGTCATGCCTCCAGGCTAGAGTCCGGATCCGACATCCGGGCGCCGCGCACCTGGACGAGTCCGTCCAGGGCCTGCAGCAGGCGGGCGGCGCCGGGCCGATCCGGCGTGGTGCGCGTGTGGACCAGCACGTTCATCGCGGCGAGCACGAGGGACACCGCGCGCACGGCCTCGTCGTGATCGGCGGCACGGCGCTCGGCGAGCTCGATGAGCTGCTCCCGCACGGACCCCATCCACTGCGAGAACGCGGGCAGCAGCTCGGGCCGCCGGATGAGCAGCTGCTTGATGCGGTGGCGGTCCATGCCCTCGTCCATCGAGGAGCCGACCACTTCGCAGAGCGCGGGCACGAGCTCGCCGCGGGCGCGCAGGAATCGCTCCACCACCTCGCCGCCGGCGCCGGACTCCGGCAGCTTCAGGGCGGCGGCGGCCTTGGACGGGAAGTAGTTGAAGAAGGTGCGCGGCGAGACGTCGACGGCCTCGCAGATCTGCTCGATCGTGGTGCCGTCCAGCCCCTGCTCCTCGACCAGGCGCAGAGCGGCCTCGTGCAGAGCCTGCCGGGTCTGCTGCTTCTTGCGCTCTCGCCGGCCCTCGCCGGCGGTGTTCGCGATGCTCATCTTCTTCTCCTCGTACGCGAAGCCGGGACGGGACGTGCCCGCCCCGGCTGCATCGCTCAGGCGCTCTGGACCCTGATCGTACCGGTCTCGCTGACGCCGGCCTCGTCGGCCTGCTCCTGCAGGGCCGAGCGGGTGCGCAGCGGCGGCGCCTTGAAGAACCAGCTCAGCACGAACGCGAGCATCAGCACGCCGAAGCCGACCCAGTAGATGATGTCGATCGCCTGCGTGAAGCCGACCATGAACGGCTTCGTGAGCACGGGGTCCGCGCCGTTCAGGAACGACGTGTCGCTGACCGAGCTGCTCGACCCGTTCGACGCCTTCGAGGTGCCCTTGTCGATCTCCTTGACGATGTTCGGCACCAGCTGGCCGACCCAGTATGTGCGCTGATCCTTGTTCGACCAGTCCACGACGACCTTTCCGTCCTGCACAGTCGCATGCGCCTTGTCGGCGACCGCCTGCAGTGCCGCGGCCTCGGCGGCCGGAGTCGCCTCCGCCACCTTCTGGTCGATCACGGTCTGCGCGGCGGCGGCAGGAACCTGACCGGCGGCGACGGCCTGATCCACGCCCTCGGTGACCTTCTGCGTCACGGCCTGGCCCGCCGCGGCCTTCGCCGCGGTCGCGCCCTTGTCGAGCTGCGCCTGGACGTTCTGCTCGAGCGGGCCCGTGATCGGCGTCCACAGCTGCTTCATGACGGCCTTGTTCTGCTCCTTGCCCGCCACGGCGGGGTCCAGAGCCGCGTTCAGCGCGGCGGTCAGAGTGGGCTTGTCAGCCATGCTGTGCGTGATGTTCAGCGGAAGCAGCGTGAACAGGATCGAGAGCATGATCGCCGTACCCAGCGTTCCGCCGATCTGGCGGAAGAAGGTCGCGGCGCTCGTGGCGACGCCCATGTCGGGCGCGGCGACAGCGTTCTGGCTCGCCATGGTGAGCGACTGCATGAGCTGGCCGAGCCCGAGGCCCACCACGAACATGCCGATCATCATGAACCACACCGGGGTGCTGGACGAGACGAACGTGAGCAGCAGGAATCCGAGGGCGGTGCACAGCGTGCCCAGGCGCGGGAAGATGCCGTACTTCCCGGTCCGCGCCGTGATCTGACCGGCGGCCATGGACGACGTCATGAGGCCGACGACCATCGGCAGCATCGCGAAGCCCGACTCGGTGGGGGTGAGGCCCGCGACGATCTGCATGTACAGCGGGATGGTCATCATCGCGCCGAACATGCCGAAGCCCACGAGCACGCCGATGACCGTCGCCATCGAGAAGGTGTTGGAGTGGAACAGGCGGATCGGGATGATCGCGTCATCCTTCATCGCGATCTCGATCAGCACGAAGGCGATCGCGCCCAGGCCTCCGATCACGTAGCAGGCGATCGCGGCGAACGAGGACCAGCCCCACTCGCGGCCCTGCTCGGCGACGAGCAGCAGCGGCACGAGCGCCACGATCACGGCCGTCGCGCCCCACCAGTCGATGCGCGGATTCTTGTGCGTGCCGACCTTCGGCAGGTGCAGGAATGCGATCACCATCGCGAGCGCGATGAGGCCGATCGGCAGGTTGATGAGGAACACCCAGCGCCATCCGGAGATCCAGAGGATCTCGTTCGCGCCGGCGAACAGGCCGCCGACCAGCGGGCCGATCAGCGAGGAGATGCCGAACACGGCGAAGAAGTAGCCCTGGTACTTGGCGCGTTCGCGCGGGGCGAGGATGTCGGCCATGATCGCGAGCGGGAGCGACATCAGCGCGCCGGCGCCGATGCCCTGGAAGGCGCGGAAGCCCGCGAGCATCAGCATGGACGTCGAGAACGTCGAGAGCACGGATCCGAGGATGAACACCGTGATGCCAAAGATGAACAGCGGCCGGCGACCGAAGATGTCGCTGAGCTTGCCGTAGATCGGCACCGAGATCGTCGAGGTGATGAGGTACGCGGTGGTGACCCAGGCCTGCTGATCGAGGCCGTGCAGGTCGTCGCCGATCGTGCGGATCGCGGTTCCCACGATCGTCTGGTCGAGCGACGAGAGGAACATGCCGGCCATCAGGCCGTAGATGACGAGCAGGATCTGCCTGTGCGTCATGATCGGGGCGTTCTGCTTGCGCTCCGTGCGCGTCGCCCCCGTGGTTGCTGTCGCGGTGGACATGGAGTCCCTTCAAATGGATCGAGGACGCCGTCGCCCGTCGTCGACACCCGTCGCTTCGAGCGCCGACGTTGGCGGCAAGAATGTTGCAGCCATGCAAGATTACACGAAAGGAAAGGTTGCGCAAACGCAGATTCACTATGAGGTTGCTGGAATCTGCGCGGCGGACGAGATGGATTCCGCAGCTTCGGAGGGTCCGCGAGGATCCTTTTCCATCCCTCCGGCCGGATCACCGTCGCGGCGAGATGGATATCGTCGCCCGAGTCCCGCACTCCAGCAGGGAGGCGACCGTCGTCAGGCCGCGTCGCGCAGCCGCACGTCCCGCGCAGCCACCAGCTGCTCGACACCCTCGAGCAGACGAGCGGCACCCGGCCGTTCGCCGCCCGCGGTGCCGTCGTGCACGATCACGCTGAGCGCCGCCATCGTGAGGGCGACCGCGGCCATGGCGTCCGCATCGTCTGCGCGCTCGCGGACGAGCGCGTAGTACTGCTCGCGGATGCCGCCCATCCACTGCGCGAAGGCGGGCATGAGCTCGGGGCGGCGAACGACCAGCGCCTTCATGCGCTTGCGCTGCTGCGCGTCGTCCATCGAGGCGCCGATGAGCGCGCAGAGCGCGGGCACGAGCTCGCCCTGGGCGGCGCGGAACGCGTCGGCGCCCTCGGGCGGGATCCCGGTGTCGGGCAGGTCGAGGGCGGCGGCGGCCTTGGACGGGAAGTAGTTGAAGAAGGTGCGCGGCGACACGTCCACGGCCTCGCAGATCTGCTCGACCGTGGTGCCGTCGAGGCCCTTCTCATCGACCAGGCGCAGCGCGGCCTCGTGCAGCGCCTGCCGGGTCTGCTGCTTCTTGCGCTCGCGCCGGCCGCAGTTCTCCGCGTGCGGATCCGCCGCGGTCAGCTCCTCTGTGTTCGTCATCTCGCTCTCCTCGAGAGTCGGGGCGGGTCTCCCCGCCCCGACTCCGCTCAGGCCTTGTGGGTCCTGATGCTTCCGGTCTCGGTCATGCCCACCTTGTCCGCCTGCTCCTGCAGCGCGGATCGGGCGCGCAGCGGCGGCACCTTGAAGAACCAGGTGAGCACGAACGCGAGCAGGATCACACCGAAGCCGACCCAGTACAGCGTCACGAGACCCTGGATGAAACCGATCATGAACGGCTTGCTGAGCGCGGCGTCGGCCCCGGTCAGGAAGGAGGTGTCGTTCACCGCCGTGCCGGACGAACCGGATCCGGAGGCATCGCTCTCCTTCTTCTTGATCTCGTCCTGCAGGGTCGGGACCAGCTGGTCGACCCAGTAGGTGCGCTGGTCGTGATCGGCCCAGTCCACAGCGACCTTGTCGCCCTGGACGCCGGCGTGCGCCTTCTCGGCGACCGCCTTCAGCACCTGCTCGTGCGCGGCGGACTCGGCGGCGGGCGTCGCCTCCGCGACCTTCTGCGCGATCACGGCGGGCGCGGCCTCCGCGGGCAGCTGCCCCGCGGCGACGGCCTGGTTCACGCCCTCGGTGACCTTCTGCGTCACGGCCTCGCCGGCCGTCGCCTTCGCCGTGGCGTCGCCCTCGGCCACGCCCTCGTCGAGCTGCGCCTGGATGTTCTCGGTCAGCGGACCGACGATCGCACTCCACTGCTGCTTCATGATGGCGGCGTTGTCAGCCTTGGACGAGGTCGCCGGATCCAGGGCGGCATCGAGCGCCGCCGACAGGTTGGCCTTGTCCTCGGTGGCGTGAAGGACGTTGGCGGGCAGCATCGAGAACAGCACCGAGAGCATCACGGCGGTGCCCAGGGTTCCGCCGATCTGACGGAAGAACGTGGCGGCGCTCGAGGCGACGCCCATCTCGTGCGGATCGACCGAGTTCTGACTCGCGAGCGTCAGAGGCTGCATGAGCTGGCCGAGCCCGAGGCCCAGCACGAACATGCCGACGAAGATCTGCCAGAGCGGCGTCTCGTACCGGATGAGCGTGAGCGAGAAGAAGCCGACGGCGGTGAAGAGCGTGCCGAGGACGGGGAAGATGCGGTACTTCCCGGTGCGCGCCGTGATCTGACCCGAGGCGAGCGAGGCGATCATGAGGCCGACGATGAGCGGCAGCATGGACAGGCCGGATTCGGTCGGGTTCATGCCGACGACGATCTGCATGTAGAGCGGGATCGTCATCATCGCGCCGAACATCGCGAAGCCCACGAGGAAGCCCAGGACCGTGGCCATCGAGAACGTGCCGGAGCGGAAGAGCTTCAGCGGGATGATCGCGTCGTCCTTCATGAGGGCCTCGATCACGACGAATGCGACGAGGCCGATGCCGCCGATCACGTAGCAGGAGATGGAGGCGACAGAGTCCCAGCCCCAGGCGCGGCCCTGCTCGACGACGATGAGCAGCGGCACGAGCGCCATGATGACCGCGGCAGCACCCCACCAGTCGATGCGCGGGCCCTTGTGCCGACCGACCTTGGGCAGGTGGAGGAATGTGATCACCATGAACAGCGCGAACAGGCCCAGCGGGATGTTGATGAGGAAGGTCCAGCGCCAGCCGTCGATCCAGAGGATCTGGTTCGCGCCGGCGAACAGGCCGCCGACCAGCGGGCCGATCACGGTCGCGACGCCGAACACGGCGAAGAAGTAGCCCTGGTACTTGGCGCGTTCGCGCGGGGCGAGGATGTCGCCCATGATCGCGAGCGGAAGCGCCATGAGCGCGCCGGCGCCGATGCCCTGGAACGCGCGGAACGCGGCGAGCATCATCATCGAGGTCGAGAACGCAGAGAGCGTGGAGCCCAGGATGAAGATCACGATGCCGAGGATGAACAGCGGGCGGCGGCCGAAGATGTCGCTCAGCTTGCCGTAGATCGGCACGGCGATGGTCGATGTGATGAGGAACGCGGTGGTGACCCAGGCCTGCTGATCGAGACCGTGCAGGTCGTCGCCGATCGTGCGGATCGCGGTGCCGAAGACGGTCTGCGCGAGCGACGACAGGAACATGCCGCTCATCAGGCCGTAGATCACCAGCATGATCTGCTTGTGCGTCATGATCGGCTTCGCGGCGAGCGGGGCGGACGCCTCGACCGTCGTGACGGTGTCGGTGGCGGTTGCCATAGAAGTCCTTCCAGGAGAACGGGGGATGGAGCGGTGCGGATCCCGCTCGCGGACTTCTTCGATCGACACGAGCGCCGACGCCGGCGCAAAACTTGCAACTCTGCAATGTTACACGCTTGCAAGCTTTCCTGCACGCACGGATTTCGGATCCGCGTCGTGACAGTGTCGGCGGCATCCGTCACGATGGAGGCATGACGGACGGCTACGAGCCCGGGTTCCTCTCCCTTCCTGTGCCGCTGCCGCGCCCGGAGCGCGAGGTGCGAGAGCTCGCGTATCCGCGCTTCACCGTGCTGCTCGACCCCGGCCGCAGACTGGCCGTGGCGACGGGCGTCAACATCGACGGCACGACGCTGCGCGACCTGCCGCGCTCAGGCGAGTGGCGGCTCGACCCCCGGGTCGGAGAGGACGAGCAGACCGGGCCCGCCGTGTACGCGCGCAACGACCTCGACCGAGGACACCTGGTACGGCGGCGCGATCCGGGGTGGGGAGACGTCTCGGCCGCGCGCGCCGCGATGGAGGCCACCTTCGTCTACCCCAACGCCGCTCCGCAGGCGGCGCACTTCAATCAGGGCCCCGAGCTCTGGCTCGGCCTCGAAGACCACGTGCTCACCTATGCCGAGGCGACCGCGCAGCGCATCTCCGTGTTCACGGCCCCGGTGCTCGCCGACGACGACCCGCCCTACCGCGGCATCCGGATCCCCCTGCGCTTCTGGAAGATCGCGGCCTGGGAGTCGGCCGGCTCACTCGCGGCGGCCGGATTCGTCCTCGACCAGAGCGACCTCGTCGAAACCAGGGACGGGCTGCTCGCCGCCGCGCCGCTCGGCGGGTTCCGCACGTTCCAGGTGCCGATCGCGGAGATCGCCGCGCTCGCCGGCGTCGACGTCGGGCCCCTCATGGCCGCCGACGTGCTGACCACCCGGGGGATCCGCCCGGTCGAGTGGCGACCGCTGCACAGCGCCGACGACATCGTGCTCTGAACCGCGGCGGACGGCGCGCGGGATCTCCGGGCCGACCGGCTCAGCCGGCGGGGAGGTGGTCGCAGTCCGGGGTCGGGGCCTTGCCGTCCCAGCGGTCCAGGGTCCACTGCTCGAGCTGAGGGGTGAGCGGGGAGTCCGGCCCGACGAGCTCGACGTGGCCGAGCCCGGGGTAGGTGCGGTAGTCGACGGGGATCCCGGCATCGCAGCGGGCCTTCACCCACGCGTCCTGGATCGCGGGCTTCACGAGCGGATCCGCCAGTCCCTGCGCGACCAGCACGGGTGCGGGGAAGGGCCCGGTGGGCTCCTGCTCCTTGAGCTTGTCGCCGAACGGGCCGTCGAGCAGCGCATCCGGGAAGATCTGGTTCGGCACCTGGCTGCCGCGCAGGATCGCGGCGAGGCCGTCGTGCCCGTTGAAGCAGAGTCCGCCGATGCGCTCGACCGGCCCCGCGGATCCGGGGGTGAGGCTCTTCTCGACGTTCAGCTCGGGGAACACCTTGTCCCAGGTCGCCGCGATGTACGCGGACACCGTCTTGCCCGCCGTCTCCGACTTGATCGCCTCGGCGAGCGCGTACAGGTTCGAGGCCGGCGCGAAAGCTGCGACCCCCTTGACCGTGAACTCCGGAGCGTAGGACGAGGCGATCTGGCCGGTCCAGAGCGAGCCCTGGCCACCCTGCGAGTGGCCCCAGATCACGGTGTCGGTGGACACCCTGAGCTCGCGGAAGCCGAGCACGGCCTTCGACGCGTCCCACACGTTGCGCGCCTCCGCGTCGCCTACGAGATAGGGGTGCGGGCCATTCGTCCCCAGGCCGATGTAGTCGGAGGTGACGGCGACCCAGCCGTGCTCGGTCACCATGGCGGCCATCGCCGTGCCCGCGCCGTCGGCGAAGGGCGCGGCGCTCAGCGACGGCGAGCAGCCCGGCACCACCCCGACCGTGCCGTGCGAGACCGTGAGGAGAGGAAGAGGATCCGGTCCCGGATTCTCCGGCGCGAGCACCGTGCCGCTCGAGACGGCCGGCGACCCGTCAGGGTTCGTGGTCGTGTAGAGGATCCGCCACGCCTTCGCCCCCGCGGGCACGCCGACCGTCATCGGTTCGGAGCGGATCAGCGTGCCGGGCTCGGACGGCACCTCGGCGGGCGGGGTGTAGAACGCATCCGGCACCGGCAGCGGAATGCCCCCGAGCAGCGCGCCGCTGCCCGCGGCGAGCGCGACGGCGAGCACGAGGGCGACGCTCGCCCCGATGGTGCGGAGCCAGCGCACCCACGGACGGCGCGGGGCGTTCGTCGCGGGAGAACGCCTCGCGAACGCGCGCACGATCAGCTGCAGCCCGATGAAGACGAACCACGCCCCGACGCCGAGCCGGAACACGACCAGGGTCAGCACCGGCCAGAACACGGTGATCGCCGCGACCGCGAGCGTCGCGACCGCCGCGATGATCCCGGTGACGCGCTGATCCGCGCCGGGGCGGAAGGCACGCGCGGCGGTGGCCAGGGCGAAGACGATCAGCGCGATCGTGAGGAGCAGCGAGAGCAGCGGAGCACCCGCGACCGGCCACAGCGCCATGCCGGCCCCGAGCAGCACGAGCAGCCCGCCGAGCACGCGCGCGACGATCACGACGGCCGGGCGCGACGCGGATCCGTCGTCGTCCTGCCCGTTGCCCTCGCCCGCGGTGAGCAGCACGGCGACGCCCGCCAGCAGGATCCCGATCCCGGTGACGAGAGCGATCGTCTGCACGGTCATCGACACGAGGAGGAAGACGACGCCGACCGCGACGATCGCGAGGCCCAGCACGATGCGGATCGGAGCGCTCCACCGCGCGACCGTCGCGGACAGGCGACGGGACGGGCCGGTGCGCGGCGCGGAGGTCTCCGGCGCGGTGTTCTCGGGGGCGGGTGCGGACTCCTGCGGAACCACGGCGTCTCCTTCGGCTCGCGCCGCGGTCCGCGGCTGACGCCAGATTAGCGGCGGGGAGGCAGCGGTCAAGGAAACGAAGAAGGCCCGGATCTCTCGATCCGGGCCTTCTTCTCACTGTGCGCGAGGGGGGACTTGAACCCCCACGCCCTTGCAGGCACTGGCACCTGAAGCCAGCGCGTCTACCTATTCCGCCACTCGCGCATGTCGGTCCTCGCGAACCAACCTCCCGAGAATATCACGCCCCGGCGCGCACTCCGAACCGGCGCTGCACCCGGCCGTGTCGAGTGCACGGCATCCCGTCGAGTGCACGGCCTGCGCGCGCGAACGTCCCGTGCGCTGGGCAGGATCCGGTGCGCTCGCTACCGGAACCAGAGCAAGCCCGGCCGAGCGAACGAACCGGCGACGCAGGATCCACTCGGCATCCGGATCGCGCCGTCCGGGGGATCATTCAGGCCGTGTCGCTACGATGTGCGTACCGATCGGTGAGCCATGGGAGCCCAGTGGGACTACTAGACAGCTTTGAGAAGGGTCTCGAGCGCGCAGTGAACAGCGCGTTCGCGAAGACCTTCCGCAGCGGCATCCAGCCCGTGGAGATCGCTTCGGCACTGCGTCGCGAAATGGACACGAAGGCGGCTGTCGTCAGCCGCGACCGCATCATCGTGCCGAGCACCTTCCTCGTGCACCTGAGCGGCGAGGACGCGACGGCCATGCACGGACTCGGATCCGCTCTCATCGACGAGCTGCACGTCCTGGTCAAGGAGCACGCCCGCGCACAGGGCTACAGCTTCTCCGGCCCCGTGAACATCGCCCTCGAAGCCGACGACAAGCTCGCCACGGGCACCGTCCGCGTCGAATCCGCCTCCACGCCGAGCAGCGGACGCGTCACCTGGCAGGCCGTCGTCACCACGGGCGGCGCCCGCTACCCCGTCACCAAGGCGCGTACGGTCATCGGCCGCGGGAGCGACGCCGACATCACCATCAGCGATGCCGGATCCAGCCGCAAGCACGCCGAAGTGCTGTGGGACGGCGATCACGCCATGCTCCGCGACCTCGGCTCCACCAACGGCACCAAGCTCAACGGCCAGCGGGTGCGCGAGGCCCAGCTCAACAGCGGCATGGTCATCACGATCGGCCGCACGGACCTGACATTCGAGGTCGTGCCCGTCTCCGAGCCGGCCCGCGGCCGCGGCGACGACGCCACGCGCGCGTTCGGGGTCAATCCGTGAGCGCGGCCCGCGGAAAGCGCGGCGAGCACGCCATCCGTGAGGAGCAGCCGTCATGAGTGAACTGACGCTCCTCCTCCTGCGCATCGGCTTCCTCGTGCTGATGTGGTTCTTCGTCTTCGCGGTCGTCTATTCGCTCCGCGCGGATCTGTTCGGCGTGCGCGTGCGCAAGCTGCCCCAGGCCGAGGCCGCGGCGAGCGCCCCCGCGGCGAAGCCGGCCCCGGCCCCCGCGAAGCCCCCGGCCGCACCGAGGAGCAGGCCCGGCGGACCGGCCACCACGTCCACCGTCGCCAAACTCGTCATCACATCCGGCCCCAAGGCCGGCCTCGAGGTGCCGCTGGGATCCGAGCCGATGTCGATCGGCCGCTCGAGCGAATCCGGCCTCGTCATCCGCGACGACTACACGTCCAGCCACCACGCGCGCCTGCTGCTGTGGGGCGACCAGTGGATGCTCCAGGATCTCGACTCCACGAACGGCACGTTCCTGAACGGAGAGCGCGTCGGCGCCCCCGTCGCCGTGTCGATCGGCGCACCCATCAAGGTGGGCGCCACGACGTTCGAGCTGCGGGCGTAACCGGCGGCCATGGTCTTCGAGGGCTCGAGCGCCGCGATCTCCCACACCGGGAAGGTCCGCTCCAACAACCAGGACTCCGGGTACGCCGGGGCGAACCTGTTCGTCGTCGCCGACGGCATGGGCGGCCACGCGGGCGGCGACGTCGCCAGCAGCCTCGCGATCCACCGGCTGCAGAACCTCGATCACGCCTACCCCTCGACCATGGACGCGGAGGCCTCGTTGCAGGCCGCCGCCACGACCGCGGCGGGCGACATGATCCGCGCCGTCAAGGACCGCCCGGAGCTCGCCGGCCTCGGCACCACGCTCGACGCGATCATCATGGTCGACGACTACGCCGTCATCGGCCACATCGGCGACTCCCGCATCTACCTCTACCGCGACGAGACGCTCACCCAGATCACCACCGACCACACCTTCGTGCAGCGACTGGTCGATTCGGGCCGGATCACGCCGGAGGAGGCGCGCTACCACCCGCGTCGCTCCGTGCTCATGCGCGTGCTCAGCGACATGGACGCGGATCCCGAGCTCGACATGTTCGTCATGCCGACGCTGCCCGGCGACCGCTGGCTGCTGTGCTCCGACGGCCTCTCCGGGGTCGTCGACGAAGCGCACATGGAGAAGACGCTGCGCCTGGCCATGGCCCCGGGACGCACCGCGGACGGCCTGCTGAAGTATGCGCTCGACGGGGGAGCCCCCGACAACGTCACGATCGTGATCGTCGACGTCGGCGGCCAGCACCCGCTGCTCTCCGGATCCGCGACCGTGGTCGGCGCCGCGGCGAACCCGCAGGGCATCATCGTGCCCGCCGCGCGCCCGGCCCGCCCGAGCTGGCTGCACCCCGTGCGCCAGGCGGCGAACGAGCCGACGCACTTCGAGCCGGCCGCCGACTACCTTGAGGAACTCATCGAGGAGGACCACCGCCGCTCGGTGCGCCGCAGGGTCGGGTGGATCACCGGACTGCTCGTGGTGATCGCGCTCATGGCGGCCGCACTGTTCGGCGCCTACGCGTGGACGCAGACCCGCTACTTCGTGGGGGTCTCCTCCGACACCGACACGGTCGCCGTCTTCCAGGGGATCCAGCAGGATCTCGGCCCGATCTCGCTCTCGCACGTGTACGAGGACACCGGCATCAAGATGTCGGACCTGCCCAGCTTCAATCAGTCGCTCGTGCAGCAGACCATCACCGCACGCTCCCTCGACGACGCGACGGCCATCGTCGGGCGCCTCCGCGCCTCGGCCGGGACGGGGAAGACGCCATGACCGCCACCGCACCCGCCCACAACGCCGGCGACGTCGCGGCCGACACGGCCGTGCTGCGCGCGCTGCGCAAGATCCGCGGCCCGCAGACGCAGCGCAACCGCGAATTCTGGCTCCTGCTGTTCGCCGTGGTCGTCGCAGGCGCCGCCCTCACCCTCGTGCAGCTCGGCGCCCTCGGCCGCATCGACCCGATGATCCTGCTCATCGGCGGCGGGCTCGCCGTGCTCGTGTTCGCCCTGCACATCGTGCTGCGCTTCGTCGCCAGCGACGCGGATCCGTTCGTCCTCCCGATCGCCACGCTCCTGACCGGCGTCGGCATCGCGGAGATCTACCGCATCGACATCGCCAACCACGCCACGGGCTGGAACGCGTCGTCCAACAAGCAGCTCATGTGGATGGCGATCTCGGTGGCAGGCGCGATCGCCCTCGTGATCTTCCTGCGCAACTACCGCGTGCTGTACAAGTACACCTACCTCTCCGGGCTGGCGGGCCTCGTGCTTCTGGTCCTGCCCTTCATCCCCGGTCTCAAGGCCGATGCGAACGCCGACGTCTGGATCTCGATCGGCGGGCTCGGCTTCCAGCCCGGCGAGCTCTCGAAGATCTTCTTGGCGATCTTCTTCGCGGGCTACCTCGTGCGCACGAGGGAGAGCCTGTCGTCCGTCGGCAAGCGGTTCGCCGGCATCACCTGGCCGCGCATGCGCGAGCTGGGGCCCGTGATCGTGGTCTGGCTGATCTCGCTCGCCATCATCGTCGCGCAGCACGACCTCGGCACCGGTGTGCTCATCTTCGGCATGTTCATCGTGATGCTCTACGTCGCGACCGGGAAGACCAGCTGGGTGCTCATCGGCGTCGTGGGCGTGGTGATCGGCGTCGCGGTCGTGTCGCAGTTCCTGACCTACGTGCAGAACCGCTTCAACACGTGGATCAACGCTTTCAACCCCGACCTCATGGAGGACCAGAGCTACCAGCTCACGCAGGGCATCTTCGGCCTCGCGCACGGCGGGCTGCTCGGCACGGGCCTCGGCCAGGGCCGACCGCAGATCACGCCGGTCGCCGAGAGCGACTTCATCATCACCAGCCTCGGCGAGGAGATCGGACTGATCGGCCTGTTCGCCGTGCTGTGCCTGTACATGGTGTTCGTCAGCAGGGGCCTGCGGATCGGCGTCGCCGGTCAGGACGACTTCGGCAAGCTGCTCGCGGTGGGCGTCTCATTCACGATCGGCCTGCAGGTGTTCATCATGGTCGGCGGCGTCACCCGCGTGATCCCGCTGACCGGTCTCACCACGCCGTTCCTCGCGGCGGGAGGCTCCTCCCTCATCGCCAACTGGCTCATCGTCGGTCTGCTGCTGCGGATCTCCGACGGCGTGCGCCGCCAGCCCAGGGTGGTGATCGGATGACCACCCTTCGTCTCGCTCCGCTCGCTCAGGGACCGACGAGCACGACACCCCGGGGGGTGCCGCATGACTAAAGAGCTCAGAAGGATCAGCATCCTCGTGCTGGTCATGTTCCTCGCCCTGTTCGGCTCCGTGAGCTGGATCCAGGTCGTGCAGGCGGACGCGCTCGCGCAGAACGACGCGAACCGGCGCACGCGGCTGGACAGCTACGAGATCCAGCGCGGATCCATCCTCGCCGGGGACACGCCGATCGCCACCTCGAAGGCGTCGGGCGACATGTACTCGTTCCAGCGGGTGTACACGGATCCGCAGATGTGGTCGGCGGTCACGGGTTACTACAACCCCGCACTGGGCAGCGCGACCGGCATCGAGAAGGCCATGAACAGCGAGCTCAGCGGCACGGGGGGCTCCAACTTCCTCTCGTCGATCGAGCGCATCGTCTCCGGCCAGCCGCAGAAGGGCGCGAACGTCCGCCTCAGCCTCGACCCGGTGGCGCAGAAGGCCGCGTACGACGCACTGCAGGGCCTGCAGGGCGCCGTCGTCGCGATCGAGCCCAAGACGGGACGGATCCTCGCGATGGTCTCCACCCCCGGCTACGACACGAACAGCCTGGCCGTGCACGACTCGAAGGCCGCCAACGCCACGTACGACGGCCTCGTCGCCGACCCGAACAAGCCGCTGTCGAACCGCGCCATCGGCGGGAACATGAACCCTCCCGGTTCCACCTTCAAGCTCGTCGTGGCCGCCGCGGCGCTGGACTCCGGCAAGTTCACGATGCAGTCGACGTTCCCGAACCCTGCCGCCTTCACGCTGCCGGGCACCACCACCGCCGTGCACAACTCGTGGGGCGGGCCCTGCCCCGGCGGCGAGACCGTGAGCCTCGCCGATGCGATCCGGTACAGCTGCAACATCCCGATGGCCGAGCTCGCGGTGCAGCTCGGGGACAAGGCGATCCGCTCCTCAGCGGAGAAGTTCGGCTTCGGCAAGGAGTTCTCGCTCCCGCTCGAGTCGACCGCGTCCACGTACCCGAAGAGCCTCTCGCCCGACAAGACCGGTCTCACGGGCTTCGGACAGGGCGACGTGCGGGCGACCCCGCTGCAGATGGCCATGGTCTCGGCCGGCATCGCGAACAACGGCGTCGTGATGAACCCGCGCATGGTGGATCAGGTCCTCGGCGACGACCTGTCGGTGCTCAAGCAGATCGACAACAGCCAGTTCGGGCAGGCGATGAGCTCCGACCAGGCCGCGGCGATCACCGCCGCCATGCAGGCGTCGGTCTCAAGCGGCGCGGCGCAGGGTGCAAGAATAGACGGAGTCGACGTGGCCGGTAAGACGGGCACAGCGGAGAACGGTGACACCAACCCCTACACGCTGTGGTTCACCGGCTTCGCGCCCGCTTCGAACCCGGAGATCGCCGTTGCGGTCGTCGTCGAAGACGGCGGTGGGCAGGGACAATCCGGATCCGGTGATGCGATCGCATCACCGATTGCCAAGAAGGTCATGGAGGCGGTGCTGAAGAAATGAGGCCGACACAGGGTGTGCATTTCGGCGGTCGCTACGAGCTGCAGTCTCGGATCGCCATCGGTGGCATGGGCGAGGTGTGGGAGGCGACCGATCACGTCATCGGACGGACCGTCGCCATCAAGATCCTCAAAGACGAGTACATGGGGGATCCTGGCTTCCTCGAGCGCTTCCGCGCCGAGGCCCGCCACGCCGCCCTCGTGAACCACGAGGGCATCGCGAGCGTGTTCGACTACGGCGAGGAGAACGGCTCGGCCTACCTCGTCATGGAGCTCGTCCCCGGCGAGGCGCTCTCCACGATCATCGAGCGCGAGGGATCCCTCAGCGCCGACAAGACGCTCGACATCGTCGCGCAGACCGCCTCCGCCCTGCAGGCCGCGCACGCCGCGGGCCTCGTGCACCGTGACATCAAGCCCGGCAACCTGCTGATCACGCCGGACGGCCGAGTCAAGATCACCGACTTCGGCATCGCCCGGATCGCCGACCAGGTGCCGCTCACGGCCACTGGTCAGGTCATGGGCACCGTGCAGTACCTCTCGCCCGAGCAGGCCTCTGGACACGCCGCATCGCCGGCCACCGACATCTACTCGCTCGGCATCGTCGCGTACGAATGCCTGGCAGGGAAGCGCCCGTTCACGGGCGAGTCGCAGGTCGCGATCGCCATGGCGCAGATCAACGACACCCCGCCGCCGCTGCCGCCGACCGTGCCGCAGCCGGTGCAGAACCTGGTCATGGCCATGATCGCGAAGAAGCCGGCCGACCGGCCGAGCTCCGCGGCCACGGTCGCGCGTGCCGCGCAGGCGCTGCGCCGCGGCGACCTGAACTCCGCGGCGATCGCGGTGCCGGCCGTCATCGCCGGTGTCGTGGGCGCCGGTGCCGTCGCGGGTGCCGCCGGCGACGACGCCATGACCCAGCTCCTCGGCGCGACCCAGGGCGCGACCACGATCATGCCGACGACCGCTCAGATCCCGACCGAGGCCGATGAGGCCCCGGAGAAGAAGAAGCGCAGCCCGTGGACCTGGCCCCTCATCGCGCTCATCGCGCTGCTGGTCATCGTGCTCGGCGGCACGGTCTGGGCGCTGCTCTCGAACCAGAAGGCGCCGGAGCCCGCTCCGTCCACGACGAGCTCGCAGACCACGCCGTCGAAGACGCCGAGCCACACGCCCACGCCGACACCGACCGCCGACACCGTCGCGCTCGGCACGCTCGGCCTGATCGGGCAGACGTGCGATGCCGCCGTGCAGACGCTCAAGGGCGCCGGCCTCGACGGCACCTGCTCCACGGGCGACCACGCCCCGGCGCAGGACAAGGTCGGCACGGTCTACAGCACGGATCCCAGCGGCGGCAACGTCAAGAAGGGCACCGTCGTCCAGCTTGCGGTGTACGGCGACCTCGTGCCGATCGGCGCCCCCGATTCCGCTCCGAAGCTCGCCGGACCCGCCACCGCGGGCCAGACCGTGCAGCTGAGCTGGGCCGGGTTCGTGTGCCCGAGCGGCACCGGCAACGTGTCGGGCTACGTGGTGACCCTCACCAACGCGACGTTCGTCGGCGACGGATCCCAGAAGACCTTCGACGCCGGCACGCTCAACGCCGAGATCTCGATCGCCAATCAGCCGGGAGCACAGGTCACCGCGACCTATCTGGCGCTGTGCGGCGACAGCAAGCGCGAGAGCGGCCCGTCCCCGCAGATGGCGGATCCGATCGTGCCGGGCACCGGCCCGGTCACACCCGCTCCGACGCCCTAAGCGGCCCGAAAGCATCCAGAACAAGAGAACCAGGGGGGTCCTCTGTGGCGACGATCACGCGCGTCATGGCCGGTCGCTACCGCGTCGATGACCTCATCGGCCGCGGTGGCATGGCACATGTGCACCGGGGATACGACCTGACCCTCGGGCGCGAGGTCGCGATCAAGATCCTCGACCGCGAGCTGGCTCGCGACGCGGCGTTCCGCACGCGCTTCCGGATGGAGGCGCAGGCGGCGTCGCGCATGTCGCACCCCTCGATCGTGCGCGTCTTCGACGCGGGCGAGGACAGCACCGCCGAGGCCGGCGGCACGCCCGCCGAGCCGGTGCCCTTCATCGTCATGGAGCTGGTGCCCGGCGACCTGCTGAAGGACATCATCGCGCGCGGCCCCGTGCCCACCGTCGATGCCGTGCGCTATGCGGACGGGATCCTCGAGGCGCTGGAGTACTCCCACCGCGCCGGGGTCGTGCACCGCGACATCAAGCCGGGCAACGTCAAGGTCACCCCCGACGGCACGGTCAAGGTGATGGACTTCGGAATCGCCCGGGCCGTCTCCGACTCCTCCTCCACGGTCGCCGAGACCACCCAGATCATCGGCACGGCCGCGTACTTCTCGCCGGAGCAGGCCAAGGGCGAGCAGGTCGACGCCCGCACGGACCTGTACTCCGCGGGAGTCGTGCTGTACGAGATGCTCACCGGACGCCAGCCCTTCCGCGGGGATTCCCCGGTGGCCGTCGCCTACCAGCACGTCAGCGAGACGCCGCTGCCGCCGAGCGAGGTGCACGACGAGGAGCACCCCGCCGCCGAGCTCGCGCGCATCCGCGCCCTGGATCCGGTCGTGCTGCGCGCGATGGCGAAGGATCCGTTCCAGCGCTTCCCCGATGCGGTGTCGTTCCGCACGGCGCTCGACGACGCCGTGACCGGTGCCGCGCCCACGAAGAAGCAGCTGTCCTCGCTCACCAGCGAGCTCTACGGACCGAGCCCCCGTCACGCGCAGGAGACCGCGCGCACGCTGCGTCAGCTCTCCACCGACACGACCATGACGCGCACCCAGTCCGGCCCCCCTGTGGCATGGATCTGGGCCGGTGTCGCGCTGCTGGTCGTGCTGATGGCCTCCGTGCTGATCTGGGTGCTCGCGATCAAGCCCACCGTCGAGGTGCCGACCGCCACGCGCTCGGTGCCGAGTCTCTCCGGCCAGACCTACGAGACCGCGGTCGCGCTGCTGGCGAAGAACGACCTGCGCGCGATCCGCATCGATCAGGCGGATGCGACCGTCGACAAGGGCAAGGTCGTCAGCACGGAGCCCGAGGCCGGCGCGCACTTGGACAAGGGACAGTCGGTCACCGTCTACGTCTCGTCGGGCGCCGCGGAGGTGGCCGTGCCCCAGGTGGTCGGCCTCAGCGCGACGGCTGCGAAGGACGCGCTGACCAAGGCCGGGCTCCAACTCGGATCCGTAACGCAGAAGAACGATCCGCGCACGCAGCATGACGTCGTGCTGACCTCGAGCGTGCAGACCGACACGAAGGTGCCCCCGGGGACCGTGATCGACCTCGTCGTGGCCAGCGGCGTGGTGACGCTCAACGACCTCACGGGCTGGACCCTCGACTCGGCGACCCAGACGTTGCAGCAGCTGGGCCTGACCGCGAATCCGGTCGAGAACCCGCAGTGCAAGGCCACCGACCCGAAGACCGTCGCATCGATGTCGGCGCCCCCGGGAGACGTGCCCGTGCTGTCCACGATCGACCTGACCTACTGCACCGGCAAGTGACCTGCCGGCGTCGTCGAGCGTCCTTCGTCTCGCTGCGCTCGCTCAGGAACCGGTCCGCCCTCGGTTCCTGAGCGAGGAGCGCAGCGACGAGACGAAGGACGCCCGGATCAGGTCGCGGTCGGCGTGGGTTCGATGCTGACGTCGCCGGGGGAGATCAGCGGGCTCACCCACGGGAACACCCAGAACATCAGGCCGTAGAGCACAGCCGCGATCAGCACCAGCACGATGAACAGCCGCACCCACCACGGGCCGGGAAGGATGCGCCACAGAGCGCCGTACATCAGCTCACCGCCTTCAACGATGCCGGGGCGCCCAGTGCGCGCGGCTGGAAGCTCTCGAACACCCCGTACGCCACGATGCGCTCGGCGAGCGAGTACAGCGGCGAGCACGCCGTGAGGGTGATGTAGCGGCCCCCTGCGGCGACGCCCGGCTCCTGCGGAACGGGATCCAGCACGTCGACGCTGTCCGGCGTGACGTACTCGAGCGTGCGGAACCGATAGGTGTACCACCCCTGCTCCGTCTCGATCACGATCGCGTCGTTCAGGTGCAACCGGTCGAGCTGGTTGAAGGGCTTGCCCCAGGTGGTGCGGTGGGCGGCCATCGTGAAGTTTCCCGGCTGGCCGGGCATCCCCGACGTGGGGTAGACGCCGATCCAGCCGTGGTCGAGGGTGTCGGGCCTGGTCACCCCACCGGCGATCTGCACGTTGTAGTCGGATCCCCACCGCGGCACGTGCATCTGCGCGCCCCACGGGACGCCGTTCTCGGGCGCCGTCATCACGGGTGGCTCGTACCGGGGATGAGCAGCGTCGACGCCGTTCCCGTCGTCGATCACGGGCGGAAGGGCGGGAGCGGGACCCTTCGACCAGGCCTGGGAGATCTGCTGCCCCTTGTCGTTCGCAGAGGCGCTCATGATGATGTCGCCGATCCACATCTGCCACGCGGCGTACAGCAGCACCACGACGCCCGCGGTCAGCAGCAGCTCGCCGAGCACGCTCGCGAACGTGGCGCGGCGGCGCGGTCGTCCGCCCCGGCCGGCACGGCGCGTGGCGGCTCGCGAGGCGTCGGTCATCCCGCGATCCTACCGAGCGGACCTTGCCGCCGGACGACAGCCTGATGCCGGAGCGGCCTGTTGGGTAGACTGTGCCCATGGCACGATCCCGCAAGCCCGAAGAAGCCGTCGCAGAGAAGGTCGACGGCGACGCCGCACCCAACGCCGTGTGGTTCAAGCCGGTCATGGTCGGCTTCATGCTGCTGGGCCTCGCCTGGATCCTGGTCTTCTACATCACCGGCATGCAGTACCCGATCCCGGGTCTGCAGTCCTGGAACCTGCTGATCGGTCTCGGCATCGCCCTGATCGGCTTCCTGATGACCACCCGCTGGCGCTGACACCGCCTTCCCGCTCTCCGAGACGCCCCCGCCCGCGCGGGGGCGTTTCTGCATTCCGGCGCTTCCAAGGGCTCAGGGACCGACCGTCTCAGGGACCGCCGTGGACAACCATCCGCAGGGTTGTCCACGGATCCGAGGGGTTATCCACATTCTGGGGATGGATATGCACACCCCGTCCCCGAAGTTATCCACAGATCTATCCCCATGTGGGGAGAATTACACGCATGTCATTCCCACGGCCGGGAGGACGACGAACGGCCCCCGCCCGAAGGCGAGGGCCGTTGCGGTCCGTCGGTCAGTGACCGGCGGTGATGAGCAGGGGCGGAACGATCGCGACCACGGCCAGCAGCACGAGGACGAGCGCGGAGACGAGCCCGATCCACCAGAACTTCGTCGTGCCGCGGCCGCTCGTGCGGGCATAGATGAGGCCGATCAGCGCTCCGGCGACGAGGCCGCCGACGTGCGCCTGCCATGCGACATTGAACGCAGGCACGAAGCCGATCGCGAGGTTGATGCCGAGCACCACCAGGATCCCCACGATATTCCCGCCGAGATGCCGTCCGATCACGAGCAGGGCCGCCATGAGTCCGAAGATCGCCCCGGATGCGCCGACGGTCGACGTACCGGGCGAGATCAGCGCGACCCCGATCGAGCCGGCCAGTCCGCTCACCAGATACAGCGTGAGGAACTTCGCCCGGCCGATCAGCGGCTCAAGAATCTGCCCGATCATCCACAGCGCGAGCATGTTCAGGCCGAGATGGATGAATCCGCCGTGCACGAGCAGCGCCGTCAGCAGGCGCCAGGGCTCGAACGGCGCCCCGGACAGCGACGGGTAGAGATACCCGGCCCAGAACGACAGGTTGCTCGTGAGGAAACCACCGATACCCGGCACGAACTGCAGCAGGCTCACCGCCGACGTGATCGCGAGGATCCAGTACGTCACCATCGGACGCCCGCCGACGGCGGTCATCGAACGCGCACCCCAGCGCCGGTTCGCGCGGCGCTGGGCGGGCGTCTGGTTGCGACGCTGCTCCTGCATGCACTCGGGGCAGATCACCCCGACCGGGGCCTGAGTCTGGCATTCAGGGCAGATCGTGCGCATGCACCGCTGGCACAGCACGAAGCTCTGCCTGCCGGGATGCCGGTAGCAGAAGTTGTCGGGATTCGCGTGGAACTCCGAAGTCGTCATCCGTGCGCTCCGGAGTCCGGGGGCGGGGTCAGTTCGCGACGATGTCGACGGACTGCAGCACGACGTCCTCGACCGGGCGGTCGCCCGCTCCGGTGCGCACGGCGGCGATCTCGTCCACGACGGCCCTGGAGGCGTCGTCCGCGACCTCGCCGAAGATCGTGTGCTTGCCCTGCAGCCACGGGGTCGGGTCGGTCGTGATGAAGAACTGCGAGCCGTTGGTGCCCTCGGCCTGGCCGGTTATGGCGTTGCGACGCAGGCCGGCGTTGGCCATCGCGAGGATGTAGGGCTCGTTGAAGTTCAGCTCGCCGTGGATCTCGTCGTTGAAGGTGTAGCCGGGACCGCCGACGCCCTGTCCGAGCGGGTCGCCGCCCTGGATCATGAAGTTCGGGATGATGCGGTGGAAGATGACGTCCTGGTACAGCGCGCCCTCGCCGGGCTTTCCGGTGGCGGGGTGGGTCCAGGATCCGGTGCCGTCGGAGAGTTCGACGAAGTTCTTCACGGTGCGGGGAGCGTGGTCACCGAAGAGGTTGATGACGATGTCTCCGTGGTTGGTGTGCAGCGTGGCGACGTGAGTGGCGTGAGGCATGCGTCCATTCTCGCATCGGATCCCCTGCAGTCTCTGATTCCTCCAGGAACTTCTCCGACGCACACCCGCCACTCAGGAGCTTGTCTGGCAAGATGGTGAGTCCGAACTCCGTTTCGATTGGGAGGGCATCGTGAGCCTGAGCCGCAAGCGTCAGAAGGAACTCCGTCAGCTGCAGAGCGAGGCCGCCAAGCTGTGGGCCTCCCAGCAGGTCGTCGTCGGCGAGGCCGCGAACGTCGCCCGTGAGGCGGGTCGCCAGCTCGACAACTTCCGCCGCGAGCAGGTCGTGCCCACGGTGCAGGACGTGTACGAGCACCGCGTGGTCCCCGCCGTGGACAAGGGCGTCAAGTTCTCCCGCGATGTCGTCGACCACAAGGTGGTCCCGGCGATCGGCGGTGTCGTCGGATCCGCCCTCACCGCATGGGACATCGCGAACGCCAAGCGCACCGGGACCGTGCACGTTCCGCGCGCCGTGGTCGCCGTGCCGGCCGAGCGCAAGAGCGGCCTCGGCATCGGTGCCGTGATCGCGATCATCCTCGGCGCCGCGGCAGCCGTGGGCGTCCTGGTCGCAGCCTGGCAGGCGCTGCGCGCGGACGACGAGCTCTGGGTCGCCGACGACCCGCTGAACGCCCCCGAGGCGTGAGCACCCCCGCTTCACCGGCCCCTGAGCCCGTCGGAAGACCCGCCGACGGGTCGGATCCGCACGCCCGCGTGCGCGATGCCGCGGCCGAACGCGGCCTCGACATCGAGATCCGGCAGCGACCGGCCGCCCACAGCCTGCACGAGGCAGCGGCACTTCTCGGCCTGGATCCGTCCGGCATCGTGAAGACCCTCGTGGTCAAGCGCCCTTCGAGAGCCTCAGGGACCGGCGACACGTTCCTGTTCGCGCTGATCCCCGGCGGACGCAAGATCTCTTGGCCGAAGCTGCGCGCTCTGGTGGGCGTCAACCGGCTGAAGCTGCCGGATCCCGCCGTCGCGCTGGCCGCGACCGGTTATGAGCGCGGAACCATCGTCCCGATCGGCAGCACCACCGCATGGCCGGTGTTCGCGGATGAGACGATCCGCGGTCGGCGGATCGCGATGGGGGCGGGCGCGCACGGATACAGCCTGTTCGTCGACGGCGACGCCCTCATCTCCGCGTACGACGCGACCGTCGCCGACATCTCCGAGCCGGAGTGATCCGCACGCCCGTCCGCTGATCTCGATCGGGGAGTAGCATCCGGGCATGACGGATGCGCTGGACGCGTGGTCGGAGTTCCACGTCGCGATGCTGGGCGCGACCGCGGCCCTCGCCGGGCTCGTCATCGTCGCCGCGAGCGTCAACATCGGCAAGATCGTGGTCGCCAAGGCGCTCACCGCGCGGCTCGCCGCAGCCATCGCCGGACTCGTGCTGGCGATCCTCACCTCCGGCATCGCCCTCATCCCGCACCTCGGCGGCGGATGGTTCGGCGCACTCGTGCTGATCATCACGGCCGGAGCGACGGCGTTCCAGATGCACGCGGCCCTCTCGCTGCGGCGCGACCCCGGCCACGGCAACCCGGTGCCCAGGGCCGCCCTGGGGTTCCTTCCGCTCGCGGCGTACACCGCCGCCGGCGTACTGCTTCTCGCCGGCCAGCCTGTCGGTCTGGTGCTCGCCGCGACGGGTTCGCTGCTCGCACTCGTCGTGGCGATCGTGATCTCCTGGATCGCCCTGGTCGAGGTGCTGCGCTGACGTCAGCCGCTCAGGCCCGCCATGCCGAGGGCGATGTCGACGAGCCGCACGCGCTGCAGGCCGGCGACCTCGTCGAGAGCGAACCAGGCGGCCATGTCGGTGGATCCGTTCTTCTCGAAACGGAGCTTCCCGCTCGTGATCCGCGCCCGGTACACGATGCGCAGGGTGTGCAGCGGCTCGGTCGCGCCGGGCGTGACCCTGCGGCGGGCGGGGATCACCCGGGAGTGGATCCCGAGCAGCTCGTCGACCACCACCTTGTAACCGGTCTCCTCGCGCACCTCGCGGCGGACCGCGGCCTCAGGGTCCTCACCGGGCTCCAGCCCGCCTCCCGGCATCGTCCACGACACCCGGCGGCCCTCGGTCCACCGCGCCAGCAGCACCCGCCGGTCATCGTCGAGGATGACCGCGTATGCCGCGACGCGCATGTCCATGGTTCACACCCTAAGACGTCGCCACCGGTATGGCGCGGTCAGCTCACGCGCCGTCCGCCGAGGTGCACCTCCCGCACCTCCGCCTCGGCGAGCTCCTCCGCCGGCACGGTCAGCGGATCGCGGTCCAGCACGACGAGATCGGCGAAGAGGCCGGGCGTCAGGGAGCCGACCTCGTGCTCGCTGAACAGCTGCCAGGCCGCATTGGTCGTGTGCGCGGCGAGCGCCTGCGTACGGGAGACCGGGGTGCCGGCGGGCATGACCCGGCCGGAGCGCGTGCGGCGGGTCTCGGCCACGGCCATGTTGCGCAGCGGTTCCGCCGGCGTGACCCAGCCGTCGTTGTGGAACGTCGCACGATGCCCGGCCGCGAACGCCGCGCCGGCATCCGCCCATGCCCCGCCCCGCTCCGGGCCGAACAGGTCGTCCACCAGCACCTCGCCCCAGTAGGTGATGTGGTCGACGAACAGGCTGACGGTCACGCCGAGCGCCGCGGCACGGGCGAACTGCGCCGCGGTCATCGCCCCCACGTGCTCCAGGCGGAAGCGGTGATCGGTCAGGCCGTGCTTCTCGATCAGTTGCTCGTAGACGTCGAGCGTCTCATCGATCGCGAGGTCGCCGTGCGCATGGCAGGCGAGCTGCCAGCCGGCCGCGGCATAGGGCTCCGCGATCCCGTGCAGTTCTTCGGACGTGTAGTTCGACGCGCCGCGGTGGCCGGGCTCAAGGCCGAGCCCCCTGGTGGCAGCGGTGTCGAGATACGGGAAGCTCGTGGCGATGTTGCCGATCCACGGGGAGCCGTCGGTCCAGGTCTTGACGCCGATCTGGCGCACGAGGTCGTCCTCGGCGTCCGCGGTCCCGCCGGCGGGACCGCTCGCGCTCGACGGGCGTGCGGCGGGCGTCCCCCCGGGGCGGGACATCTCGTACCAGCGCAGCCGGAGCGGCATCCGTCCCGCGGCGCGCAGGGCGTCGACGACCGGGTTCAGCGCGGGGTTCCAGCTGAGGTCGGAGACCGTCGTGATCCCCCGACGGGAGAGGTCTGCGAAGTGCGCGCCCAGCAGTTCGACGATGTCGGCTCGAGCCGACTCCAGGAGCGGTGTCACGACCTGTTCCACGGCGGCGGCTTCGAGAGCGACACCGCTCAGCTCCCCGTCCGCGGTGCGGCCGAAGGATGCTCCTGCCGGATCGGGCGTGTCCCTGTCCACTCCCGCGAGCCGAGCCGCAGCGGCGTTGAAGTACGCCGAGTGGCCGGAGTTGTGCACGATCGCGAGGGGGGTGGTTCCGGCGAGGTCGTCGAGCAGGCGCATGTCGGGATCCGGGAGTCCGCGCTGCAGCAGCGCGTCCCACCCGCTCGCGTACACGGGACGCCCCTCGGAGGCGGCGAGCGCGACGCGCAGCGCAGACATCACGCTCTCCGCATCCGGCAGCACCACCGGCCGCAGGTCGAGCACCCGGTCGGACAGCAGCACGGCCGCCGTGCCGGGGTGGCCGTGCGGCTCGATGAGCCCCGGCATCGCCCAGCCGTCCAGCGCCACCCGCTCCGCAGAGGGATCCTTCGCCGCGAGATCCGCGATCGCGCCGACGGCGACGATGCGCCCGTCGTCGCCGACCAGGAGCGCCTCAACGAGATCGTCGGAAGCGGGGGAGAGCGGTCGGATCCGGCCCGTGAACAGCGTCGTCATGAAGCCCATCGTGCCAGGTTCGACAGCGGTGCGAGGCACCCCGCCGATCGATCAGTTCTGAAGAAGCGCCCGTCCGCGCACGTTCGTAGGCTGACGATATCCCCGGATCCGCGGGGCACCGACAGGAGGATGCCATGACCGAGAACACCGCCCCCGTGCTGACCGAGTTCGAGCGCGCCGCCGTCAAGGAGGCCGCGAAGGAGAGCCGCACCCGCGTCGCGCGGAAGAAGATCTCCGCCGAGGAGGCCCGCGCCGCCGGTGAGGCCGATGTGCGGGCCAAGATCGCCGAGATGGACGGCGAGGACGGCACGCTCGCCGAGGCCCTGCACCGCCTGGTCGCCGAGAACGCTCCTCATCTGGTGCCCCGCACGTACTACGGCATGCCGGCCTGGGCCAACGCCGCCGGCAAGGTCGTCTGCTTCTTCAAGCCCAAGGCCAAGTTCAAGGTGCGCTACGCCACGTTCGAGTTCGAGTGGCCCGCCCAGCTCGACGAAGGCGCCGTGTGGCCGGTCTCCTACGCCGTGACCGCGCTCTCCGCCGCCGACCTCGCCTTCCTCGGCGAGCGCATCCGCAGGGCCGCTCCCGCGGAGTGATGCTCGTGCCTGTTCAGGTCGCGATTTCTGCGCGCTCGCGGGGCCAATTGCCACAGAAACTGCGACCTGAGCGTGGGGAATGGGATCCGGATCGGTCATTCTCCGCGCAGGTGCGCGGCGGTGAGCACGGCCATCTCCTCATCGCTGAGCTCATCCATGCTGCGCGATTCGCGGCGGTCGGAGCGGATCCATCGCATCATCAGGATCACCAGGATCGGCACGTCGACGATCTCGGCGATGAACCACAGGAAGTCCCCGGAGAGCTGCTGATCGCGCAGCGGATTCGGGAACCAGAGCGGCAGCGCCCCCGGCCAAGGGGCGGCGTGGTCGAAGACGACGGTGCCCAGGCGCAGCAGCACACCGGGGATCGCGTCGAGGACGAGCTCCACGAACGCGAACATGAACTCGGCCACGATGAACAGGCTCGTGCGCGCGACCGTGTGCGCGGCCATCGGCAGGATCATCAGCAGTCCGAGCAACGGCACGATCGCCGACGTCGCGCCCTCGGCGATCGGGTTGACGCGCAGCACCGCCGAGAGCGGCGTGAAGAACACCGAGAACACCAGGCAGGTGAACACCGGCGCCATGATCGCGTTGCCGAAGAACTTCGCCAGCCAGGAGCGCAGGAAGCCGTTGACCCGAGCGCGGGGCCGCGAAGAGAGCACCGCGCGGGCCAGGGACACCGGGCGTCCCAGGGTGATCAGCACCGGCACCACGAACATGAGCAGGGCGATCCGCGTCGAGAAGGCCCAGCGCAGCGCCGTGCTCCAGGTGCCCAGGAACCCGAACGACACGACGGCGTAGGAGCCGAGACCCAGCAGCAGGAACATCAGCGTCAGCGACAGCGGCCAGCGGTGGCCCCTCCGGCGCAGCACCTCCACCCCGCCGAGGTAGAGGCCGGCTGCGACGATCAGCACCGCGAGCGCGGTGGGATCCAGGCTCCAGGTGCTGAGGAAGACGGGAATGGGAGGCGTGGCGGGTTCCGATCTGCAGTGCGGCCGCCGTGAGGCTACGCCCGGCTGCTATGCGGACGGTGAAGGCGCCGCTCGACCGCTCTCGGCCGGGAGCGCTTAACGCCCGATGAACTCTCGCCGTCGAGTGCACGACACCGGCTGTTCACACCGTCGGGACGCGGGATGCTGACGACCATGAGCGCCGAAGTGATGATCCTCATCCTGGTGGTCGTGACCGCACTGGGCTTCGACTTCACCAACGGATTCCATGACACGGGGAACGCGATGGCCACCTCGATCGCGACCGGGGCGCTGAAGCCGAAGGTCGCGGTGGCGCTCTCCGCAGTCCTGAATCTCGTCGGAGCCTTCCTCTCGGTGGAGGTCGCCGCGACCATCACGAAGGACGTGCTCACGATCCAGGGTCCGAGCGGCGACCTCGTGCCCGGTCTGAACCCCGAATCCGCGATGATCATCATCTTCGCCGGACTCGTCGGCGGCATCCTGTGGAACCTGCTCACCTGGCTGCTGGGCCTGCCGTCCAGCTCCTCGCACGCCCTGTTCGGCGGACTCATCGGCGCCGGCATCGCCGGAGCGGCGACCGTCAACTGGGCCGGCATCGTCGGGAAGATCATCGTTCCGGCCGTGCTCTCCCCGCTCATCGCGGGAGTCGTCGCCGCGGTCGGCACCTGGCTCGTCTACCGTCTCACCCGGTCCGTGCACGCGAAGCACCGCGAAGCCGGCTTCCGCTGGGGCCAGATCGGCACCGCGTCGCTCGTCTCGCTCGCGCACGGCACCGGCGACGCGCAGAAGACGATGGGCGTGATCGCGCTCGCGCTCATCGCGCACGGCACGCTCACCGGCGATCAGATCCTGAACGAGGGTCTGCCGATCTGGATCATCGTGACCTGCGGTGCGGCCATCGCGCTCGGCACGTACCTCGGCGGGTGGCGGATCATCCGCACCCTCGGCAAGGGGCTGGTCGAGATCGAGTCGCCGCAGGGCCTCGCCGCCGAGGCCTCCTCCGCCGCGATCATCCTCACGTCCAGCTCGATGGGCATGGCGCTGTCGACCACACACGTCGCCACCGGGTCGATCCTCGGATCCGGCGTGGGACGCCCCGGTGCGCAGGTGCGCTGGGGCATCGCGGGCCGCATGGTCACCGCCTGGCTCATCACGATGCCCGCGGCGGGGGTCGTCGGCGCGCTCTGCTTCTTCCTCGCCCACGGCATCGGCGGCCTCGCCGGCGCGATCACCGTGTTCGTGCTGCTGCTCGCGGCCGCGGCCCTCCTCTACCTGCGCAGCCGCCGGCAGAAGGTCGACCACCGCAACGTCAACGCAGAGTGGGACGACTCGACCGTGCCCCAGGGCGCGACGGCCTGAACCGAAGGACGGATGAGATGAACTTCGACATCGCGCAGATGGCCCTCTCCGCAGGCCGCGTGCTGCTGGTCGGCCTGCTGTTCGGCGCGGGACTGCCCGCCCTGTTCGCGGTCGGCATGCGGCTGCAATCGGCCGGCACAGGGGAGATCGACGGCGAGGCCCCCGGGACGCGCCGTCCGCTGCTGACCGCGGCGGGCTGGATCCTGTTCGCCCTCGTGATCGCCGCGGTGCTCGCCGGCGTGCTCTTCATCACCCGCCTGAGCATCTACCACTACTTCGGGATCTCGTTGTTCGGAGTCGCCAAGTGAACGGCAACGTCCTCAGCCGCGTGCTCGACTGGCTGCGCGCCGGTTACCCGGAGGGGGTGCCGCCCAAGGACTACTCCCCGCTGCTGGCGCTCCTGCAGCGGACACTCACCGCCGAGGAGCTCGCGGACGTGGTCGCCGCGCTGGCCCGACAGGAGACGGATCCGGTGCGGGTATCGCAGATCCGTGCGGCGATCGCCGACGTGACCTCGGCGAACCCGGGAGGCGACGAGGTGCGCCGCGTGGCCGTCCTGCTCGCCGACCGCGGAGTGCCGCTGAGCACCAAGGCGCAGCGGATCGTCGGCGATCGGGAGATCCTCACCGAGGCGGGTGCGCATGTTGAAACGTCGGACCCCAACCCCATCGCGCAGGCCCTGCGCTGGCTGGGCGCCGGCTATCCGGACGGGATCCCCGCCCAGGACCGCGTGCCGATCCTCGCTCTGCTGCGTCGTCGCCTCACCGACGGCGAAGTCCAGGAGGTCTGCGAGGCCGTGGCCGCGCAGAGCGGAGCGGATCCGGAGATCTCGCTCGTCGACGCGCAGGTGCTCATGATGAAGGTGCTCGGCGAGCTCCCCGGCGACGACGACGTGAACCGCGTCCGCTCCCGCCTCGAGCAATCCGGCATCACCCTGAACTGATCCCCCTGACCCTCCCCTCTCGGACCTCACTTCTGACCGCGAGACTCCAACTGGGCGACGAGACTGCACCGCAGAGCCGCAGTCTCGTCGCGGAGTTGGAGTCTCGCGGTCAGACGAATTGTCTGGGCCGGAGGGGCGACGGGTGGGAAGCGGCGGACGAATGCGCTCGGGATCCGGGGCCGGCCGGCGGTTCATCTCGATCTCGGAATATGTCCCTCCGCGGGCCTGGCGTGGCCGGCCCGAGCCGACGTAGCGTGGAGGGGTGAGCACGCCATTCCCCGCCTCCGTGTACGCCGCCCGCCTCGACCGCGCTCGCGCCCTGACCGCGGAAGCGGGTCTCGATGCGATCGTCGTGGGACCCGGTCCCGATCTGACCTACCTCGCGGGCGTCGAGGGGAACACGATCGAGCGGCTGACCGCTCTCGTGATCCCGGCGGCCGGAGCTCCGACTGTCGTCGTGCCGCGCATGGAGCTCGCGAAGGTACGCGACACGGCCGTCGGCGCGCTCGGACTCGCCGTGGCGGACTGGGTGGACGGGCAGGATCCGTACGCCCTCGTCACCGCCGCGATGCCCGCGGCGCCCACGCGTCTCGGCGTCTCCGACGCTCTGCCCGCCCTGCACGTGATCCCTCTCGCCGACCGCCTCGGCCTGCGGCCGGAGCTCGCCACGCCCGTGCTGCGCGAGGGACGGATGATCAAGGACGCCGCAGAGATCGCCGAGCTCCGTCGCGCCGGCGAAGCCATCGATGCGGTGCACCGCCGCGTCCCCGGCCTGCTGCGCGCCGGTCGCACCGAACGCGAGGTCGGCGCCGACATCGCCGCGGCGATCGTGGAGGAGGGGCACCGCACGGTCGAGTTCGTGATCGTCGCCTCCGGCCCCCACGGTGCGGATCCGCACCACGAGGTCTCCGACCGGGTGATCCAGGACGGCGACATCGTGGTCGTGGACATCGGCGGCGCGGTGCCGACCGGATACAACTCCGACAGCACGCGCACCTACGCCGTCGGCGAGCCGGATCCGGAGGTCGCACGCAGGATCTCCGTGCTCGTGCGCGCCCAGCAGGCGGCCGTCGACGCCGTGCGCCCCGGCGTGACCGCGGAACAGGTCGACGCCGCCGCCCGCGACGTGCTCGCCGCGGAGGGTCTCGCCGAGGCGTTCGTGCACCGCACCGGCCACGGCATCGGCGTCACCACCCACGAGGAGCCCTACATCGCGCCCGGCAACGACCTCCCCCTGCGGGAGGGCATGGCGTTCAGCATCGAGCCCGGCATCTACTTCCCCGGCGCGTGGGGTTCGCGCATCGAGGACATCGTGGTCGTCACCGCCGACGGCTGCGTGAACCTCAACACCACCCCGCACGCCCTGACGCCCGCGGGAGGCTGACTTCGGCGCCCTTCGTCTCGTCGCTGCGCTCCTCGCTCAGGGACCGTCTCGTCGCTGCGCTCCTCGCTCAGGGACCGGGAGGGGCACCGTGGGTTTCCCGGTGCGGGCGCAGGGGGGCAGGCCCGCACCGGGAAGTCTGTGCCGCGCGCTCAGCGCACGCGGTCGAGCGCCTCGGGGATGTCGACGCGCCAGGACGACGGTGCCTCCGAGGCGGGGGCGGCGGGCAGCACGCCCTCGCCGTCCGGGTGAGGGATCGCGTCGAGCAGCGCCGCCGTGTACGGGTGCACGGGCTGGGCCCACACCACGGGGGTGGCGCCCGACTCGACGATCCGGCCGCGGTACATCACGGCGACGCGGTCGGCCATGAGACGCACCACGGAGAGATCGTGCGAGATGAACAGCATCGCCGCGCCGGAGGCCACGCACAGCTCGCGCATCATGCCCGCGACCGAGGCCTGGGCGGAGGCGTCGAGCGCCGAGATCGGCTCATCGGCGACGATGAGATCCGGCTTCGCAGCGAGCGCGCGGGCGATCGCGACGCGCTGCCGCTGGCCGCCGGAGAGCTGGTACGGGTACCGGTTCTCGAGAGCGGGCGAGAGGCCGACCGCCTTCAGCCAGTGCGACGGCGCCTCGGTGTCGACGCCGCGCGCGCGGGCGGCGCGGGATCCCTCGGCGATCTGCTGCGCCACGCGGATCCGCGGGTTCAGCGAGGAGTTCGGATCCTGGAACACCATCTGGATCGCGGTGAGCTCCGCAGGCCGCGTACGCATGCCGAGCGGCTGCACGGGGCGATCCCGGTAGAGCACCTCGCCGGCGCGCGGCTTCTCCATGCCGATCACGGCGCGCGCCGTCGACGACTTGCCGCAGCCGCTCTCTCCGACGAGCGCGAGCACCTCACCGGCGGCGATGTCGAAGGAGACGCCATCCACCGCGCGGAAGGCGGCGCGGCCGCCGTATTCGACGACGAGGGAGTCGACGTGCAGGACCGGCTTCTGATCGCTCATCGGGTCTCCTCGGGATCGTCGGCGTGCTTCGTCGGTTCCTGACCGAGCAGAGCGCCCTTCGTCTCGCTGCGCTCGCTCAGGGACCGAGACGGGTCCGCAGGCGCATCCACGAGGGAGTCCTGGGCGTCGGGCATCGCGTCCAGCAGTTCGCGCGTGTAAGGATGCTGGGGGTCCTGGAAGACCTGCTGCCGGGATCCGGATTCGACGATCAGTCCGCCCCGCATCACGGCCACCTCGTCGGCGACCGCGCTCATCACGCCGAGATCGTGCGTGACCAGCAGCACGGCCAGGTCGCGTTCCGTCGCGAGGTCGCGCAGCAGGTGCAGGATACCGGCTTGCACCGTCACGTCGAGCGCCGTGGTGGGCTCGTCGGCGAGCAGGACCTCGGGCTCGCATGCCAGGGCGATCGCGATCGCGATGCGCTGCCGCTGGCCGCCCGAGAACTGGTGCGGATACTTCTGCAGCGCTTCCTCGGGATTCGGCACCCGCACCAGCGCGAGCAGTTCGGACGCCCGCTTCCTGGCCTCGGCGCGGGAGAGCTTGAGGTGTGTGCGGATGCCGTCGGCGAGCTGGGCTCCGACCGTGATCTGCGGATGCAGGCTCGCGGACGGATCCTGGAAGACCATGCCGATCCTCTTGCCGCGTACCGCGCGATAGGCGCCGCCCGTCATGCCGACGAGCTCGACATCGGTCTTGCCCGGGCCGCCGAGGACGATCGATCCCGACGCCGTGCCCCCCGCCGGCAGCAGGCCGAGGATCGCCATGGCTGTCATGCTCTTGCCGGATCCGGATTCACCGGCGAGGCCCTGGATGCGTCCGGGGACGAGGTCGAGCGAGATGCCCTTCACGACCTCGGTGCGGTTGTGACGGCTCTGGCCGAGTTCGACGTGCAGATCGCGGATCGCGAGCGCGGCGGTCACTGTGCCACCTCCCCGGTCGATGCGGCGGCGGAGACCGCCGTGGGCGATTCCGCCTCGCGCTCGCGGGCGGCGAGCGGGTCGAGGGCGTCGCGCAGCGAGTCGCCGATGAAGTTGAACGCCATGACGATGCTGAGGATCGCGATACCCGGGAACAGGCCCAGCCACCAGGCCGAGGGGTTCTGCATGGCCGCGGCGATCATCGTGCCCCATTCGGGCGTCGGCGGCTGCGCGCCGAGGCCGAGGAACGACAGACCGGAGAGCAGCAGGATCGCGGTGCCGATGTCGAGTGAGGCGAGCACCAGCACCGGGCCCGCGATGTTCGGCAGCACGTCCCGCAGGAGCGAGCGCAGCGGGGACGAGCCCAGCAGCCGGCCGGCGATCACGTAGTTCTGCGTGCGCAGGCCGAGCACGAGCGACCGCGTGATGCGGGCGTAGGGAGGCCACGCCACGATGATGCCGGCGATCACGGCGTTCATGATCGACGGGCCGAGGGAGGCGGCGATGACCATGGCGAGGATCACGGTCGGGAACGCCATCACCATGTCGGTGATGCGCATGAGCACCTCGTCGAACCAGCCGCCGAGATAGCCCGCGACAGCCCCGACGACGGTGCCCACGATCATCGCGCAGACGACGAGCATGAGGGCGAGCGGGATCGTGGCCTGGGCTCCGAGGAGCAGGCGCGAGAACAGGTCGCGGCCGTTGACGTCGGTGCCCATGATGGTTTCGCCACTGGGCGGCGCGAGCCGGGGGAAGTCCTGCGCGAGCGGGTCGTGCGGAGCGATCCACGGCGCGAGGATCGCGATCACGATCCACATCAGCGCGATCACGGTGCCGACGATCGCGAGCGGGGTGCGCCACGCGCGCGGCAGCCAGGGGCGACGGCGCTTCGGGGCGACCTTCTCGGGGATGACGAGGTTCACGACAGCCTCACTCGCGGATCCAGGACGCCGTAGAGCACGTCGACGACGAGATTGATGACGAGGTAGAACACGCCGACCACGAGACCGACGCCGGTCACGGCGAGCAGGTCGAGGTTCTTCGACGCGTTGTAGGCGTAGGTGCCGAGGCCCGGCCACGCGAACACGGCCTCGACGAGCACGGTGCCGGAGAGCAGGCTGCCGAACGCGATGCCGACGAGCGTGAGGATCGGCAGCGCCGCTCCGCGCAGCACGTACCCGACGACGACGCGGCCTCCGCTCAGGCCCTTCGCCCGCGCGGCCCTGGCGTAGTCCATGTCGAGCACCTCGAGCACCGAGGTGCGCACGAACCGGGTGAGGGTGGCGATCGTGAACAGGCTCAGCACCAGCACCGGCAGGGCCAGATGGCCGATCGCGTCGAGGAACCCGACCGAGTCGCCGTTCAGGAGGTAGTCGATCGTGTAGAAGCCGGTGATGCGCGGCGGCGGGGTGATCGTGGGGGAGATCCGGCCGGATCCGCTGACCCAGTGCAGCTGCATGAAGAACAGCTGGTAGGTGAGGATCGCCATCCAGAACGTGGGGATGCTGAGGCCGATCAGGGTGACCACGCGCACGACCTGGTCGGTGACCTTGCCGCGACGGTAGGCGGCGAGGGTGCCGAGCACGATCGCGACGGCGAGGCTGATGATGATCGCGTAGAAGGCGATCTCGGCGGTCGCCGGCACGGCCTTGGCGAGGTCGGCGGAGACCGGCTGTCCCGACTTCAGCGAGGTGCCGAGGTCACCGCGCAGCAGGTTGCCGACATAGATGAAGAACCGGATCCACACCGGCTGATCGAGTCCGTACTTCTCCCGGAACGCTTCGACCGTGGCGGGGTTGGACGCTGCGCCCTCGCCGAGGGCGGCGCGCACCGGGTCGCCGGGCACGATCACGGTGAGGGAGAAGGTGACCAGCACGATCCCGAACAACAGGATCACGCTCGTCACGGCCCGCCGGGCGAGGAAGCGCAGCAGGGTGTGCTGCGCCGTCCGCGTCGTGCGGGTGGCGATGGCTTTCGTCTCGGACACAGGGGGCTTCCGGGTCTACGTGGCGGAGAGGGCGTGGTGCTGCGGGGACCGGAACCGCGTGGTTCCGGTCCCCGCAGGGACTCACTTCGCGGGGTGCAGCGTCCGCAGGTCGAGGGTCCAGGTCACGTTGTACTCGAGACCGGCAACCTTGGTGGAGCTGGCGAGGTTGATGCCCGGGACGATCAGCGGCACGAACGGGCCGGACTCCTGCATCGCCTTCGCGTAGTCGCTGAACGCCGTGTTGCGCGTGTCGACACTGGTCGCGTTCTGCGCCTTGGTCACCAGGTCGGCGATCGAGGTGTCGGCCTCGGCGGCCCAGCCGGCGCGCAGGCCGACCTTCTGACCAGGGCCGAACGGCAGGAACGAGGAGGTGTCGGCGTAGTCGGGACCCCAGTACCAGAGCGAGAACGCCTCCTGCGCCTTGACGTAGGGCTGCACCTCGGTCGCGAACGGGGCCGGAGCCAGGGTCACGTTGATGCCCGCGGCCTTGAGCTGCTCCTGGACGCGCTCGGCGACCGGCGTGAACTCCACGCCGCCGACGGGGTTGTCGTTCGGGAACTGGAGCTTGATCTCCTGGCCCGTGTAGCCGGACGCGGCGAGGGCGGCCTTGGCCTTCTCGAGGTCCTGCTTCACGCCGGACTTGTTCGCGCCAGGGAACATCGGCGGGATGACGCCGGTGGCCTGCACGGATCCGGATCCGGCCAGCTCCAGCAGCTTGTCGTAGTCGAGCGCGTAGCGCACCGCTTCGGCGAACTTCGGGTTCGCGGTCGCGCCGCCGACGCTCTTGTCCTGGTTGATGAGGAGGAACAGCGTCTGGGCGGACGGCGCCGAGTTCACCGTGAAGCCGTCGCCGAGGTTCTTCACCTGGTCGCCGGAGAGGTCGACCGCCACGTTCGAGTCGCCGCCCTTGAGGTTGGTCAGCTGCGTGGCGGACTGCGAGATGTTGCGCACGACGATCTTGTCGTAGGCGGCCTTGTCGTCGCCGTCGTACTTGTCGTTCTTCACGAGCACGACCTGCGAGGTGAGGTCGAGCGACTGCAGCGTGTACGGGCCGGACCCCGCAGAGTTCGCGTCGAGCCAGGTCTTCGCCGCGTCCTTGTCGTCGGTCGTGCCGCCGTTCTTCTGGACGAGCTTCGAGTTGAGGATCGCGAGCGACGGGTTGGTGACGATCGCGGGCAACTGCAGCGACGGGCTCTTCGTCGACAGCGTCACCGTCTTGTCGTCGACCTTGGCGACCGTGATCCCCGTCATCAGGAAGTTGGCCTTGGAGTCGGTGATCCCGGCGACGCGGTCGAGTGAGAACACGACGTCGTCCGCGGTGACAGGGGTGCCGTCGGAGAACTTCCGGCCGTCCTGGATCGTGAAGGTGAACTCGGTCGCATCCGCGTTCTGCTTCATGGTCGCGAGATCGGGCTTCGGCGTCTTCGAGTCGGCGCCCTCGAACGTCAGCAGGGTGTCGTACACCGCGTGCAGCACCATGTTGCCGGTCGGCACGTAGTTGCGGCCGGGGTCGCCGGTCTCGAGCGAGAACGCGGTGTCGACCACGAGCGTGCCGCCCGAGGAGGAGTTGGTGCTGGAATTGTTCGCGGAATTGCCGCCGGAGCAGCCGGCGAGCGCGATGGCGGCCACAGCGATGAGCGCTGCGGCGACGTGGCGATAGGAACGGGCCACGGCTTCCTCCTCATTGAAGTTGGACAGGTCAGACGACCGGATCGGGTTTTCCGGCACTATATCCGACTGAACAGCTCGATTTCGATCATTCGATTGTCACGCTTCCGTCACTACGGCAATATGTCCAGCATGAGCGACGATGAGCCTTCCATCCCTGGACGATCCGCGCCCGTGATCGACGAAATCGCCTACGACATCCTCCGGGCGATGCGACGCAATGGTCGGATCTCCATCGCCGCCCTCGCCCAGGAGGTCGGGATCTCCCGCGCCAGCGCCTACTCCCGGGTGGAGTCCCTCACCCGGGCCGGGATCATCACGGGCTACACCGCGGAGGTGGACACCACGCGCCTCGGACTGGGGGTGAGCGCCCTCGTGTTCTGCACGATCCAGCCGCAGTCGTGGAGCTCGTTCCTGCAGGCGATCGGGGATATGCCCGATGTCGAATCCGCGATGGTGATGACCGGGGAGCACGATGTGATGCTCCTCGTCCGCAGCGTCGACATGGAGCGCATGCAGTCGCTCGTGATCGGAACGATCGCCGATCGTCCGGAGGTGACCAAGGTCGAGACCGCGATCGTGATGGGCGAGGTGTTCCGCCGGCCGTTCGTCCTTCCGGACGAGATCCCGGAGCGCGCGGCGATCGGCGTCGACAGCGGCCTGATGCGGTTCACGCGCACCGATGGGAGCCGCGGGACCCGCGTCTGAGGGCGGTCCCCCGAGCGAGGGATCAGACCTGCAGGCAGACGCTCACGTGATCGATGCCGTCGACGGCGAAGTCCTCGATGAGACGGATCCGGCCGTCGTCCTCGTGCTCGGCGCGGCTCACCGCGTCCCCGCGCACGACCGAGCCGTCGCTGACCAGCGCATGCGCGAAGGAGACCCGCACCTCGGCGCCGGCGATCTCGCCGACGAAGCGGCCCTCGGTCACAGTGTCACCGGTGTATTCGCCCCAGATCAGGCGGCCGTCCTGGTGGTAGTCGAAGGTCGTCGGAGCGTCGGAATCGACCTCGCTCGCGGTCGAGGAGACCATGGCGAAGCGCATTCCGTCGAGGAAGAACGTGGAAGGCATGACGACGAGTATGGACCCGCGACCGGCCTTCGGCGCAATCGCGGCATCGTCCGAGGTGGCCCTGGAACCCCACACGAAGAGGGCGTGCCGACGCGGTTCGGCCCGCTCTGAAATGACAATCCCGACGCCGCCGGAATCTATTAACAGGTTCATCCACATGTGGATTACTCGGGGAATGCGGAAATCGTCCCGCGACGGAGCGTCCGATCGGCTCCACCCCCGGGATACCGGCTGTTCACCGGTTGTTTTCCCGCGCTCGGCGATGCTCTGCAGCTCGCGTCCGAACCGGTATTCCGGAAGGCCCGTCGCAGTCCTTGGAGTTCGCCCTGAGCCGGCTCAGGAAATCCTGCGGAAGAGCGCATTCCCGGCGGCGGCCAAAGCGCTTCCGACCGCGAGGATCGCCGCGCCCCCGCCGGCGTAGGCGATCTGCAGATGGCTGCCGTGATTCTGCACGGTGATGAAGATGATGACGAACGCGATGCCGGAGGCGACCGCGCTCGCCCCCGCGATCCACCACAGCGCCGGCAGTGTCCGGGCCGGCGGGACGGCTTCCGGCACTCGCCAGAGCAGCAGAGCGATCCCTCCGATGCAGCTGCATGCCGCGACGAGCATGAATGCCGCGACCACGTCGCTCGGCCGGTGCCACTGCTGGATCACGAGCAGAATCCCGGTGAGCACGGCGAACGCGCCGCCCAGCACCGCCGCCAGCGGCCGCCATCGCGGAGTGCTCACGACGAAGATCGCGAAGGCCGCAGCGGCGGCGACCGTCGCATGCCCGGATGGGAATGAATTGCCGAGCAGGTCGGTGGCGCCCGTCGCGGCACGCTCCAGGAACACGTGCTTGGCGAGCTCCGCGGCGATCACCGCGATCCCACCGGTGGCAAGGGCGACCAGCAGATGCCGGAACCGGCGTGTCACCAGGCCGATGACGAGCGTCAGCAGAAGGCCCCCTCCGATCGCGACGGTCGGCACGTTGCCCAGCACCATGCCGGTCAGACGATAGACCAGGTCATGCTGCGAGGACGCCCCCACGAATGCGCGCTCATCGACGACCTGCCCGACGTAGGTGCGCACGAAGAAGACGTACGTCGCCACGAACGCGGCCGCCACGACCACCGCGGCTATCGCGAAGGACCACACTCCACGTCTCGCCGCCATGCACCCATCATGCAGGCTCGAACTGTGCGATCGCTCACCAGTCGCTGCGATCCCGCGCGGCCCGCAGGTCGCCGATGGCACGTGAGTCGTCATGCGTCGCCTCACCACCGCGCTGCAGTATCGGGCGGGGGAGCCCTGCGTCCTCCGGGATCCGCGTGCGGATCGCCGGCGCCTCCGGCTCCTCGCGGTTGCCACGGTTCGTGCGCGCCGTATCGAGCAGAGGCAGCGCGATGTGCACGAGCGGTCCGATTCCCAGCGCGAACACGACCGTGCCGACGCCGACCGTGCCGCCGAGCAGCCACCCGATCGCGAGCACGGTGAGCTCCACCGAGAGGCGGGACGCCCAGATCGGCCAGCCCAGGCGTGCGTTCATCCCGGTCATCAGGCCGTCACGCGGTCCGGGTCCGAAACGCGCGCCGATGTAGAGCCCGCTGGCGAGGGCGACGACGAGCACGCCGGCGATGAGCACGAGCACCTGCACGAGGAGGCCGTGCACCGGCGGGATCACCGTCACGGTCGCCTGGATCGCGGTGCCCACGAGCAGCACGTTCAGGAGCGTTCCGACGCCCGGCTTCTGTCGTAGCGGGATCCACAGCAGCAGCACCAGCAGGCCGACGATGTTCGTGATCCAGCCCACGCCGACGCCGGTGCGCAGCGCAAGACCCTCTGCGAACACGGTCCACGGGTCCACGCCCAGGCCGGCCACGATCGTGAGTCCGCACCCGAAGCCGTAGAGCACCAGCCCGATGAGCAACTGCAGCACGCGTCTTGTCATGGATCCATGATGATCCTGAACTGGCCTGTTGCGACCAGTCCAATCACTCTAGGCTGGCCTCATGGACTCCCGTCTTTCCGCACGCGCCCTCGTCGAGCTGCTCGGACTGTGGCGCACCAGCGAACCCGCCTTCGACGCCCTCGCCGACGGCATCCGCCTGCTCTGCCTCGACAACAGGATCGCGCCGGAGACGGCGCTGCCGGCCGAGCGCGAGCTCGCGGCGGCCCTCGGCGTGAGCCGCACCACGGTCGCCGCGGCCTACCGGGGCCTCCGCACCACCGGGCACATCGTGAGCCGTCAGGGGTCGGGCAGCGTGACCAGGCCGCTCGGGCGCACCACATCGGCGCGCTGGTTCGACCGTGAAGGCATCGACCTGCAGCAGGCCAGCCCACCCGCGTGGCCCGGCCTGCCAGGGGTGATCGCCGAGGCCGCGACATCGGCCACCGCGCTCGTCTCGCGTGCGGGATACGACATCCTCGGCCATTCGGAGCTACGGGCCGCGATCGCCGACCGGTACGCGCTGCTCGGGATCCCGACCTCGCCAGAACAGATCATGGTCACCACCGGCGCGCAGCAGGCGCTCAACCTCATCGCCTCGACGCTGCTGCGCAGGGCCGACCGCGTGCTCATCGAGACGCCCAGTTACCCGCACGCCATGGAGACGTTCCGTCGCGTGGGCGCCCGCCTCGTCGGGGTTCCCGTCGAGACCGCGCACGGATGGGATCTGGATCGCGCCGCGCAGGCCTTCGCCCGCACCCGGCCGGTGCTCGCGTACCTGATGCCGGAGTTCCAGAACCCCACGGGGCGCTCGATGACGGTCGAGGAGCGCGTCGTCTTCGAGCGCGCCGCGCACGACGCGGGCTCGGTGCTGCTCATCGACGAGACGACGGCCGACCTCGACATCGACGGCCTTCCCCGCGCACGGCCGCTGGGCACGGAGGACACCGGGACGATCCGGGTCGGATCCCTCGGCAAGTCCGTCTGGGGAGGACTGCGGATCGGCTGGATCCGCGCGGCGGACGACGTCATCCGCCGTCTGCGTGCCGCCCGCCCGACGCATGACCTGGGCACGCCCGACCTCGAGCAGGCCGTGGCGACGCGCATCGTGCACCGTCTCGATGAGATCCTGCCGCAGCGCGCGGCTCTGCTCGGCGCGGGCAGGGACGCCCTCACGGCGGCACTTCGACGGGAGCTGCCCGAGTGGTCCGTGCCGCAGGTGAACGGCGGCGTCGCGATCTGGGTCGGACTGGGCGCGCCGCTCAGCTCGGCGCTCGTGATCGACGCCGCGGCGCACGGGCTGCACCTCAGCGCGGGCCCCCGCTTCGCCGTGGAGGGCGGGCAGGAGCGCCACCTGCGGATCCCGTTCACCACGGAACCGCGCGAGCTCGAACGGGCCGCGGAGATCCTCGCCGGCTCGTGGCAGCGCGTCACCGCCGGCACCCCGCGCACGACCGCGTCGACCACGCTCGCCGAAGCGGTCGTGTAGGCAGCGCAGTCGCCGCTCTACAGGGGCGGACTATCGTCTTCCGGAAGCAGCGTGCTCAGGATCGTTGCGTGGCGAAGGAGAAAAGCACGTTCGTCGAGCTGCTTGCGTCGAAGCCATGTCGTGACCTCGCCGTTGTTCTTGCTCGCGTTGCAGGATACGCAGGCCGGCACCACGTTCTCCAGCGTGTAGCGACCGCCACGAGAGACCGGCTGAATGCAGTCCCGCTGTACGGCGACACCCGTGGACTGGCAGTACGCGCACCCTCCCCACGCGTCACGAATGTCAGCCCATTGCTTCGGAGTGAGGTCGTTGTCGACGCCTGCCAACCGACGCTTCCGGCGCTTCGCGTACCGCGCGCGAGCTGCCGCAGAGGGTGTCGCGGCGGGGAACTTGCGACGGGGAGGCACCTCTTCACCGTACTGCGCAGGCACCCCAGAACGAGGAACGGACCCGGTCCTGAGACCGGGTCCGTTCTGATTCCGGTGGAGCCTAGGAGATTCGAACTCCTGACATCCTGCTTGCAAAGCAGGCGCTCTACCAACTGAGCTAAGGCCCCTCATTCGACCGAATGAGCGGATCCGATTTCTCGGATCCGCTCACATGTCGGTGGGGCTACCAGGACTTGAACCTGGGACCTCTTCATTATCAGTGAAGCGCTCTAACCGCCTGAGCTATAGCCCCTTATCAACCTCCAAGACTTTACCGGACGTTGACACGATCACGAAATCGAGCGGCGCTCGAGCAGTGCTCAGCTGCCGTCCCGCAGGGTGATGCTGCCCGCGGACAGCCGTGCACCGATGCGGTGGGTCGAGGACGGATCCGTCTGGATCCGGGCGTCGATGGTGCCGGCCGACGAGTCCCTCATCAGCGCATAGCGCCCCGTCGGCACCGTCACGTCCATGGATCCGGCGCTCACGTCCAGGGTGACGTCATCGGGCTGGCGGCCCGAGATCGTCGCGTCCAGTCTGCCCGCCGACATCGACAGATCCGCCGTGGTCACGTCGTCCAGGCGGAGCGTCGCGGATCCCGCGTTCACCCGGGTGGTCACGGTCTTCGCGCCCCCGTCGAGCGACAGCGACCCGGCGTTCACCTGCGTGGTCAGAGCGTCGAAGCGGCCCTCGGCCGAGAGCGACCCGGCATCCAGCTGCAGATCGGCCGTCAGCTCGCCCTCCAACTCGCGGGGGAGCGTGAGCGTCATCTGCGGATCGATGCCGAACCAGCCGGCGGTCCACCACCCGAAGGGCCCGTTGGGGCGGTCGACCCGCAGGACATCGCCGTCGCGGCGCATCGTCCAGTCGCTGCTGCCGGTGCCGCTGACGCGCATGGTCGCCTCGCTCACGTCGTCGAAGCGGATCGTCGCGGAGCCGCGCCCGACCTCGACCTTCAGTCCCGTGACGCCCGTCGTGTCGACGCTGGTGCTGCGTGCCCCCGAGCCGTCGCTCGAGGCGACCTGGGCGACGGCTGCGAGAGCGGAACCGCCGCCGACGGTGACCAGCGCGCCGCCGCCGATGATCGCCGCAGCGATCGTGATCGCGGCGAGCGTCCCTCTGCTCGGGCTCGACGCCGGCGAAGGACGGGCCGGAACGGGGTCAGGCCCGTTCGGCGTCGCCGCGCCGGAAGGGTCGTGCTCGGGGGCGCTCGGAGGGGTGAGGTTCGTCATCGGTTCGTTCCTGTCTGCGGGCCGTTCAGGCCGGCACTGGAGAGGTGGGCGATCGTGGCGAGCACCCGGCGATTGCCGGACTCGTCGGGCTCGAGCCCGAGTTTCTGGAAGATGGCGGTGATGTGCTTCTCGACGCTGGCCTCGGAGAGGAACAGCGTGGCTGCGATGGCCTGGTTCGACTTGCCCTCCGCGATCAGCGCGAGCACCGTGCGCTCCCTCTCTGTGAGGCTCTGCATGCGGTCGTCCTGGTTGCGGCGGGTGAGCAGCTGCGCGACCACCTCCGGATCCAGGACCGTGGATCCGGACGCGATGCGCGCTACCGACTCGATGAATTCGGAGACGTCGGCCACCCGGTCCTTCAGCAGGTAGCCGAGCGGACCCGCAGATCCCTGCGCGATGATCAGGTCGCTCGCGTAGCGCTCCTCGACGTACTGGGAGAGGACGAGCAGCGGGAGCTGCGGGAGTCGCTTGCGCAGCGACAGCGCCGCGCGGATCCCCTCGTCCACGAAGGTCGGCGGGAGCCTCACGTCCAGGATGCAGAGTTCGGGGTCGGTGGCATCGACGGTCGCGTCGAGGTCGTTCGCATCGGGAAGTGCAGCGACGACCGTATGACCGGCGTCCTCGAGTAGCCGCACGAGTCCTTCGCGGAGCAGCACCGAGTCCTCGCAGATCAGGATCCTCATGAGATGCGCTCCTTCGGGTCGGCGTCGTGGTGCTGGTCGAGAGGCGAGCGGGTCAGGATGCGCACGGGACGCTCACCTCCAGGCTGGTCGGACCGCCCACGGGGCTGTCCAGGCGGAATGTGCCGCCGGCCGCGAGCACGCGGTTCCCGATCCCGTCGAGACCGCCGCCCGGCAGCACCGTGGCGCCGCCGATGCCGTTGTCCTCGACCCGGGCCCAGAGCGTGCCCCCGTCGCGCACGCGCACGACGACCCGGCACTCGCTGGCCCTGGAGTGCTTGGCCGCGTTGGTGAGCGATTCCGCGATCGTGAAGTAGACCGCTGCCTCGGCATCGCGCGAGCATCGCCCGTCGAGCCGCACGTCGAGCACGACCGGCACGGGGGAGCGCCCGGCCAGGGCGGAGAGCGCGGCATCCAATCCGCGGTCGTCGAGCACCGAAGCATGGATTCCCCGGGCGAGCTGACGCAGCTCGGTGATCGCGGCCTTCGTCGAGGTGTGCGCCTCGGCGATGAGAGCCTTGGCCGCCTCCGGATCCGAGTCGATCTTCTGCTGCGCCATTCCCAAGGTCATGCCGACGGAGACGAGACGCGGCTGGACGCCGTCGTGCAGGTCCCGCTCGATGCGGGTGCGCTCCACGTCCGCCGCGCGCACGGCGCCCGCCCGCTGGGCGGTGGTCGTGCGCACCTGCTCGCTGAGGTCGAGGTTGCGATCGGGAGTGGCCACGATGCCGCGGGAGATCACCCGGTGCAGCAGTGCCACGCTGATGATGCCGACGATGCCGGCCGCGGCGCCCGCGCCGCCGATGAGCGGAGCCCAGGCGCTCGGGTACCTCGTGCCCCAGCCGGTGTCCACCTCACCGGACGTGAACAACGGGGCGAAGGCCGTGACCGCCGACCAGCCGAACCAGGCCATCAGCCTCAGCACCAGGGAGCCGAGTGCGCAGGCGATGGCGAAGTTGGCCAGTGCGCGCCACATCCGGCCGTTGTAGGCCTGCCGCCACAGGGAGAGCAGCCAGCCGCCGAAGCCCGGGCGGTCGACCGCGCGCCAGCGGAGGGCCGGAAGGTCGAACCCGTACAGGCCGTTCAGTCGGGCGATCTCGAACCAGGCGACGCCGAACACGGCGTAGACCAGACCCACGAGCACGAGCAGGCCGACGCCGATGAAGCTGAGACCGAAGCCGAGCCCCAGGCCTCCGCCGAGGACGCCCATCACACCGGATCCGACCACGCCGAGAGCGGCGAGCTCGAGGATCGTGAGGAACAGGCGCACCGGGGTGCGCGCCGCCGCGGCGACAGGACCTGTCGCGGGGGGCGGGGAGTAGGACGGTGCTGTGCTCATGACTCCACGCTAGAGGCGGGCTCGACGGCGCGGAACGGAGGAAACCGGGTGATCCGGTTCGGGGTTTCCGTAAGACCGACCGGTTAACAAAACAAGACGATATGATTTGTTTTGTTGGAAGGACACCTCTTGCTGTTACACACGCCCGCCCCCGATTTCGCTGCACTTCAGCAACGAGTGCTGAGCGCCAACACCGACGGCATCCCTCAGCTGCTCTTCGGTGAGAGGCTCGATGATTCGCGCTACCTGCACTGGTCTCAGCTGATTCGTCGTACGCCGCCTTCGGGCTTGACGCACGAGGAATGGTGGTTCCGCCTGAAGCTCCAGCGCTCGGCGCAATTGCGCACCGTGCCACTGAGGATGAAAGACGGCAGGCCATTCTCTTTCGCCCTCACCGACGAGGTGCTCAAGCTCTCAGAAGAGATCACCCGACGAGCCGGAGGTGCGGTGTCATCCGGGAGCAATGCGTTGACTCCCGCCGGAAGGGACGGGTTCGTCGTGCGTTCTCTCGTCGAGGAAGCCATCACATCCAGCCAGCTCGAGGGCGCGTCGACCAGCCGACGCGTGGCGGTGGACATGATCAGCACCCGCCGCGACCCTCGGACAAAGTCTGAGCGGATGATCTTGAACAACTTCAACGCGATGAGCCTGATCGCGGAGAACAAGGATGCCGCGTTTGATGCGGCCTGGGTGAGAGAACTGCACACAGTTCTGACCGAGGGCACTCTAGAAGATGCTTCACATGAGGGACGGCTCGAGACACCGGGCGACGAACGAGTGAGCGTGTGGGCCGCTAGCGGTGAAGAAGTCCATGTGCCACCGCCCGCGAGTGAACTGCCGGAGCGCCTCATCGAACTCTGCTCGTTCGCGAACGGTTCCACAGCCGACTCGCCGTACATCCCTCCCGTCGTTCGCGCCATCATCACGCACTTCATGTTCGGCTTCGACCACTACTTCTCGGATGGCAACGGGCGCATGGCTCGCACCGCTTTCTACTGGGCGATGCTGCACAACGGCTACTGGCTCGCCGAATACCTGACCATCTCGAAAATCCTTCGCAAGGCGCCGGGACGGTACAGCGACAGCTACCAGTACACCGAAGACGATGATGGGGATCTGACCTACTTCATCCTTCATCAACTTCGTGTCATACAGCGGGCACTCGATGAACTCGACACCTACATCGAAACGCGCCGTTCAGAATCGAATCGCATCCGCATGGCCCTGCGAAGCGCTGCCACCGAGTTCAATCCCCGCCAGACCCAGCTCCTCGAGTGGCTCACCAGAGATGGAATCGATGAGATCTCGGCTGCGGATGTGGCGGCACGGTACCGCGTGACGACTCAGACCGCACGCAACGATCTCCGCCACCTCGAGAACTTCGGCCTCTTGTCGCCCAGCAAGACAAAGCACCCGATTCGATGGACCGTCGCTATCGACATCGGCAGGCGTATCACCGAGCTTGGAAAATAAAACAAATCAAGTTTGATTGTTTTGTTATGTTTTCGAGGGGCCAGTGCTGTACGCCTCTCTTGATGGACGTGGGGGCGCTCAGGTGCTTACGTGGAGCCATGAACCTCCTGGGCGAACGGAGTGAGACGACGTGACCGCACTGCATCCGCACGAACCGCACGGCACCGGCCTCGGACAGCGCCTGAACTGGCTGCGCGCCGGAGTGCTCGGCGCGAACGACGGCATCGTCTCCGTCGCCTCGCTCGTGGTGGGCGTGGCCGGCGCGACGACCGACAACGCGGCGCTGCTGGTCGCGGGACTCGCCGGCCTGATCGGCGGCGCGATCTCGATGGCGCTCGGCGAGTACGTCTCGGTGAGCAGCCAGCGCGACAGCGAGCACGCCCTCATCGCGAAGGAGCGCGAGGAATTGCGCACCATGCCGGAGGCGGAACTCGCCGAACTCACGGAGCTGTACCGTCAGCGCGGTCTCAGCGACGACACCGCGCACCGGGTCGCCGTCGAGCTCACCGCCCACGACGCCCTGGCCGCACATCTCGAGGTCGAGCTCGGCATCGACCAGGACGACCTCGTCAATCCGTGGCACGCGGCGAGCTCCTCGGCGATCGCGTTCACGGCCGGCGCCATCCTGCCGCTGCTCGCGATCCTGCTGCCACCGGCGGGCTGGCGGGTGCCGGTCACTTTCGTCGCCGTCCTGATCGCCCTCGCGGCGACCGGCTTCTTCTCGGCGCGGATCGGCGGTTCCAACCCTGTCCGCGCCTCGATCCGCCTGGTCATCGGCGGGGCGATGGCGCTCGTCGCGACGTGGCTCATCGGAACACTGCTGGGAGCCACCGGCGTCGTCTGACGGTGGCTCCCCCGGCGGGACGCAGAAGGCCCGGATCCGAGGATCCGGGCCTTCGCGCTGAATGCGTCAGTTCGAGGTGAAGCCGACCAGCAGTCCGCCGGTGACCTTGACCGCGAGGTTGTAGATGCCGGCGACGATCGCGCCGAGCACCGTGAACACGATGAGGTTGAGGATCGCGACGACGGATCCGAACGCGAGCACCTGCGGCAGCCCGATGATCGCGCTCAGCTTGGCGCCATCCGCGATGCCCGAGACGAACTCGTCGGCCTTCGTGAGCAGGCCCGTGGCATCGATCACCAGGTAGATGAGCAGGAAAGAGACCAGCGTCACGATCGCGATGGCGACCGCGCCGAGGAAGGACAGCTTCACCGCCGACCAGAAGTCGATGTAGACCAGGCGCAGGCGCACCTGCTTGCTGGAGGTCTTGCGGGAAGACTTCTTCGCGAGCTTGTCGGCTACCGTGCTCATGCGTCAGTTCCTTCGGGGGCTTCGGGGGATTCTGTCTCGGGGGCCGCGCCGGAGTCCTCGGACTCCTCATTGTCGGCCAGGCCGCGCTCGGTGTTCCGTGCGATCGCGAGGATCCGATCGTCCTCGGCGGCCCTCGCGAAGACGACGCCCATGGTGTTGCGACCCTTCGCCGGGACCTCGGCCACGGCAGAGCGTACCACCTTGCCGCTGGCAAGAACCACAAGGACCTCATCGTCCTCCTGGACGATCAGACCCCCCGCCAGAATGCCCCGGTCATCGTTCAGTTTCGCGACCTTGATGCCCTGGCCGCCGCGGCCCTGCACCCGGTATTCGTCGACCGAAGTGCGCTTGGCGTAGCCGCCGTCGGTGACCACGAAGACGAAGCCGTCCCCGGTGACGAGCGAGGCGGAGAGCAGGCTGTCCTCCCCGTTGAACCGCATGCCCTTGACGCCCTCGGTCGCGCGCCCCATCGGCCGCAGCGCTTCATCCGTGGCCTGGAAGCGCACCGACATGCCGTGCCGGCTGATCAGCAGGACGTCGTCGGTGGCGTCGGCGAGGAACGCGCTCACGAGCTCGTCGTCCTCACGCAGGCGGATCGCGATGACCCCGCCCTGGCGGTTGGTGTCGTAGTCGCCGAGGCGGCTCTTCTTCACCAGGCCGCCACGCGTGGCGAGCACCAGGTACTGCGCCGCGTCGTAGTCGCGGATGTCGAGGATCTGCGCGATCTTCTCATCCGGCTGCAGCGCGAGCAGGTTGGCGACGTGCTGGCCCTTCGCATCGCGACCGGCCTCCGGCACCTCGTAGGTCTTGGTGCGGTAGACCCGGCCCTTGTCCGTGAAGAACAGCAGCCAGTGATGCGTGGTGGTCACGAAGAAGTGCTCGACGAGGTCGTCGGCGCGCAGCTGCGCGCCCTTGACACCCTTGCCGCCGCGGTGCTGCGACCGGTAGTTGTCGCTGCGCGTGCGCTTGATGTAGCCCTCACGGGTGACCGTGACGACCATCTCCTCCTCGGCGATGAGGTCTTCCATCGACACGTCGCCGTCGAAGCCGTGCAGGATGTGGGTGCGACGGTCATCTCCGAAGCGGTCGACGATCGCCGTGAGCTCCTCGCGGATGATCGCGCGCTGGCGACCCTCGTCGGCGATGATCTCCTTGTAGTCGGCGATCCGCACCTCGAGCTCGTTCGCCTCGTCGATGATCTTCTGGCGCTCCATCGCGGCGAGGCGGCGCAGCTGCATGTCGAGGATCGCCTGCGCCTGCTCCTCGTCGATGTCGAGGAGGCGCTGCAGGCCCTCGTTCGCCTCCGCCGCGGTGGGCGAGCGGCGGATCAGGGCGATGACCTCGTCCAGCGCGTCGAGCGCCTTGAGGTAGCCCTGCAGGATGTGCATGCGCGCCTCGGCCTTGGCCAGGCGGAACTTCGTGCGGCGCACGATGACGTCGAGCTGGTGGTCGAGCCAGTGCGTGATGAAGCCGTCGAGCGCGAGCGTGCGCGGCACGCCGTCGACGATCGCGAGCATGTTGGCGCCGAAGTTGTCCTGCAGCTGCGTGTGCTTGTACAGGTTGTTCAGCACGACCTTCGCGACCGCGTCGCGCTTGAGCACGATCACGAGACGCTGACCGGTGCGGTCGCTGGACTCGTCGCGGATGTCGGCGATGCCCGTGATCTTGCCGTCCCGGGCAAGGTCGCCGATCTTCACGGCGAGGTTGTCGGGGTTCACCTGGTACGGCAGCTCGGTGATCACGAGGCACGTGCGGCCCTGGATCTCCTCGACGCCGACGACGGCGCGCATCGTGATGGATCCGCGTCCGGTGCGGTATGCCTCCTGGATCCCCTTCGTGCCCAGGATCTGCGCGCCGGTCGGGAAGTCCGGCCCCGGGATGCGCTGGATCAGACCCTCGAGCAGCTCCTCGCGCGGAAGCCCGGGGTTCTGCAGCGCCCAGAGCGCGGCCTCGGAGACCTCGCGCAGGTTGTGCGGCGGGATGTTCGTGGCCATGCCGACCGCGATGCCGATCGAGCCGTTCACGAGCAGGTTCGGGAACCGCGCCGGCAGGACGTCGGGCTCCTCGGTCTGGCCGTCGTAGTTCGGCGAGAAGTCGACCGTGGCCTCTTCGATGTCGCGCACCATCTCGAGCGCGAGCGGGGCCATCTTGGTCTCGGTGTATCGCGGGGCGGCGGCGCCCATGTTGCCGGGCGAGCCGAAGTTGCCCTGTCCGAGCGCCAGCGGATAGCGCAGCGACCACGGCTGCACGAGGCGCACGAGGGTGTCGTAGATCGCCGAGTCGCCGTGCGGGTGGTACTGCCCCATGACCTCGCCGACCACGCGGGCGCACTTGGAGAACGACTTGTCGGGGCGGAATCCGCCGTCGTACATGCCGTAGATCACGCGGCGGTGCACGGGCTTGAGTCCGTCGCGCACGTCGGGCAGCGCACGACCGACGATGACCGCCATCGCGTAGTCGAGGTAGGACCGCTGCATCTCCGACTGCAGGTCGACCTGGTCGATCTTGCCGTGGTTGTGCCCTGCGTTCTCTTCGGGGCGCTGTTCGTCAGTCATGAATCAATCTCTCGTGTGGATCGTCGTCGCTCGTGAGGAGGACGGATCAGATGTCGAGGAAGCGGACATCCTTGGCGTTGCGCTGGATGAAGCTGCGGCGGGACTCGACGTCCTCGCCCATCAGCACGCTGAAGATCTCGTCGGCAGCCGCGGCGTCGTCGATCGTGATCTGGCGGAGCGTGCGCGTGGTGTGATCCATCGTGGTCTCCCACAGCTCCTTGGCGTTCATCTCGCCGAGACCCTTGTAGCGCTGGATCCGTCCACCCTGGTCCTTCGGCATCTTCTTGCCGTTCGCGAGCCCGTCATTGAGCAGGGCGTCGCGCTCCGCGTCCGAGTACACGTACTCGTGCGGCGAGTTCGTCCACTTCAGGCGGTACAGCGGCGGCATTGCGAGGAACACGAAGCCGGCCTCGATGAGCCCGCGCATGTAACGGAACAGCAGTGTCAGCAGCAGCGTGGTGATGTGCTGGCCGTCGACGTCGGCATCCGCCATGAGCACGATCTTGTGATAGCGCGCCTTCGCGAGATCGAAGTCCTCGCCGATGCCCGTGCCGAAGGCCTGGATCATCGCCTGGACCTCTTTGTTGGCGAGTGCCTTGTCCAGGCGGGCGCGCTCGACATTGAGGATCTTGCCGCGCAGCGCGAGGATCGCCTGGGTGTGCGGGTCGCGACCCTGCACGGCGGAGCCGCCGGCCGAGTCGCCCTCCACGAGGAAGATCTCGCTGATCGAGGGATCCTTGCTCGTGCAGTCCTTGAGCTTGTCGGGCATCGCGGCCGACTCGAAGACGCTCTTGCGCCGCGCGGTCTCGCGCGCCTTGCGGGCGGCCATCCGGGCGGTCGCGGCCTCGACGGCCTTCGTCACGACGTTCTTGGCCTGCTTCGGGTTGCGCTCGAACCAATCGCCGAGCTGGTCGCCGACCACCTTCTGGGTGAAGGCCTTCGCCTCGGTGTTGCCGAGCTTCGTCTTGGTCTGGCCCTCGAACTGCGGCTCGCCGAGCTTGATCGAGATGACCGCGGTGAGCCCCTCGCGCACATCGTCGCCGGTGAGGTTGTCGTCCTTCTCCTTGAGGATGTTGTTGGCGCGCGCATAGCGGTTGACGAGCGTCGTCAGCGCCGCGCGGAAGCCCTCCTCGTGGGTGCCGCCCTCATGCGTGTTGATCGTGTTGGCGTAGGTGAACACGTTCTCGGTGTATCCGGTGGTCCACTGCATCGCGACCTCGAGTGAGATCTTGCGGGCGGTGTCCTCCGACTCGAAGGCGATGATCTCGTCGTTGACGACGTCGGCCTTGCGCACGTGGTTGAGGTACTCGACGTAGTCCACGAGACCGCGCTCGTAGAAGAAGACGTCGGCGCGCTGGTGGGTGACGACGGTGCCGTCGACCTCCTCATCGACCGTCGCGCCCTCGCGCTCGTCGAGCAGCTCGATGCGCAGCCCCTTGTTCAGGAACGCCATCTGCTGGAAGCGGGTGCGCAGGGTGTCGTACTCGAATTCGACCGTCTCGGTGAAGATCTCCGCGTCCGGCCAGAAGGTGATGGCGGTTCCGGTCTCCTCGGTCGCCTCGCCCTTCTCGAGCTGCTGCTGCGGCGCGCCGCCCTCCGCGAAGCGGTGCCGCCAGACGAAGCCCTTCTGCTTGACCTCGACGTCGAACCGGGTCGACAGGGCGTTGACCACAGAGGATCCGACGCCGTGCAGACCGCCGGAGACGGCATAGGCGCCGCCGCCGAACTTGCCGCCGGCGTGCAGGATCGTCAGCACGACCTCGACGGTCGACTTGGTCGGGTCGGAGGAGTGCGGGTCGACCGGGATCCCACGGCCGTTGTCGACGACGCGGACCCCGCCATCGGCGAGCAGCGTGACGAGGATCTTGTCGGCGTAGCCGGCGAGCGCCTCGTCGACGGAGTTGTCGACGATCTCGTACACCAGGTGGTGCAGACCCCGGGGACCGGTCGAGCCGATGTACATGCCGGGGCGCTTGCGCACGGCCTCGAGGCCCTCGAGGATCTGGATCGAGTCGGCGCCGTACTCCACTTCTGCGGCAGGCTTCGCTGCCGAAGCGGGGACGCTCTGCGTCGTCGCGGATCCGGGTGCTTCTGCCCCCGTCTGGGTCGAGTCGTTCGCGGTCGATTCGTTCGCGTCAGAGGGGGTTTCAGGCGTCATCTGAGAGGAGGCTCCACATCGAAGATCTAGACGCCCAGTCTATCGGAAAGACCCCTTCCTGTCTCGTTGTACGCGCTTCTGCGCGCCTGAAGTCCCCCAGGACAGGATGGATCATGTCCTAACCGTAGGTATCGCGCGGACCGCGCCCTGGAGCGACTCTGGGGCCCCATTTCCACGAAGGGACGTCCGGCCCGACGAAGCGGATGTTCTGCACACCGGCCTCCGGATACCGACGCCCGATCTCCGTGATGATCACCGCGCGCATGTACTGCAGGTTCTTCGCCCACGCCGTCGAATCGCACTTGACCGTGAGCATGCCGCCGTCGAGCGACACCGGCTCGGAGTGCTTCGCCGTGTCGGGGCCGGCGAGCTCCGCCCACTGCAGCACCAGATCCTCGCGGCTCAGCGCCGCCTCCCAGCCCGCATCCTTGGTGAGCTTCGCGAGGATGTCGCCGAGGGTGCCGGGATCCCGGCCCGCGGTGAACGGCGCGTTCTCGTCATCGACGAGGCGCTTCTTGCGCTTCCAGTTCTTCGCGCTCGGCTTCAGCCCCCGCAGCCGCAGGTAGGTCGCGATTGTCTCGGGGACGTCGGGCTCGGAGCGCTCAGGGTCGATCATCGGTCACCTCCTGCCCGTCATCCTCCGCCGTTTCGGCCGCGTTCGTCGGCTCGGCCGGATCCGCTGCGGTCGTGGCCACCGTTTCGGGGCGCACTTCTTCGTTTCGGGGCGCGTCCTGCTGCGAATCCGTGGAATCCTGCGCCCCAAACGTCGATTCTGCGCCCCGAACCTCACGTTCGTCCGTGATCGTGCCGGCCGAGACCCGGACCACGTGACGGTCCAGCACCTCGGGGATGTCCTCCTCGACCGCGGCGGTCACGAGCACCTGCTCGTACCCGGCCGTGATCCCGGCCAGACGGCGGCGGCGCTCGGCGTCGAGTTCGGCGAACACGTCGTCGAGGATGAGGACCGGATCCCCCGCGGGGGACTCCGCGCGCAGGAGCTCGGCCGAGGCCAGGCGCAGCGCGAGCGCGATCGACCACGATTCGCCGTGCGAGGCGTAGCCCTTCACCGGCAGGTCCCGCACCCGCAGCACGAGGTCGTCGCGATGCGGCCCGACCAGGGTCAACCCGCGCTCGAGCTCGGCCGAGCGCTTGGCCGCGAGGGCGGTGCGGAAGAGGTCGGCCGTGGATCCGGCCGCGGCATCCTGTTCCGGTCCCTGAGTCGGTCGCAGGGCATCGCCCTCCTCCGGGTCTCCGCCGCGGATCGACTGGGCCCAGTGCAGGCGCGGATCATGGTCCTCCCCGGCGATCGCGGCGTAGGCGGCGGCGACACCGGGCTGCAGGTCGGCCGCGAGGCGGGACCGCGCGTCGATGATCTCGGATCCGAGTGCGATGAGCTTGTCGTCCCAGACGTCGAGCGTCGGCAGAGCCTCGGCCTTCATGCCGCGGGCGCGCGCGGACTTCAGCAGCGCGGTGCGCTGACGCAGCACCCGGTCGTAGTCGCCGAGCACGGCCGACATGCGCGGAGTGCGCTGGATCAGCAGCTGATCGGCGAAACGACGTCGGGCGGACGGATCCCCGCGCACGATCTGCAGGTCCTCCGGGGCGAAGAGCACGACGTGCGCATACCGAGGCAGGTCCGCGGTGCGTCCCGGCGCGCCATTGATGCGCGCCTTGTTCGACCCTTGACGGTTGATCTGCACCTCGATCAGGACTTTTCTCGGGCCGTGTGCGAGCCGCGCTCGGACGATCGCGGCCTCGTGGCCGTCGCGCACCATGGGCGCATCCGACGAGACCCGGTGCGAGCCGAGCGTGGCGAGGAAGACGATCGCCTCGGCGAGATTCGTCTTGCCCTGGCCGTTGCGGCCGACGAGCACGTTCGGTCCGCGGTGCAGCGTGAGTTCGGCGGTCGCGTAATTGCGGAAATCCACGAGGCTGAGATGCTCCACAATCACCCGAGCAACCTTACCTGCGGGCCCCGACACCCGATCCGTGCCGGAGGATCCGTCTCAGAGATCGCGAGCGACGTAGACCGTGCCGCCCTCGCGGCGGATCTCGGACATGCCTGCCCGCGCGAGCACGGCGAGGGAGGCGAGGTTCGCCTCGTCGGTGTCCGCGATCGCCCGGACCGCGCCGTGACCGGCCGCGATCCGCAAACCCTCGGCGACAGCGGCGGAGGCGAGGCCTCGTCCGCGGGCGGCGGGGACGAGTCCGTACCCGAACTCGACCGTTCCCGTCTCGTCCGGCGGGCCGAAGAATCCGAAGCCGCCGACCGCGACGCCGTCGTCATCGCGGATGGCGTACAGCGTGAAGACCGGGTCCACCGCTTCATGGGAGGCGAGGGAGCGCAGCGGCGCGAGTTCATCCGCGAAGGGATACTCCGGATGCCAGTCATCTCCCGACCGCTCATCGCGGATGACGATCGGCGCCGCGAGTGCGGGATCGATCGGGTCCAGCCTCATCTGCTCAGCGGAGCAGCAGGTTCGGCTGCAGCAGGTACTTGTACGAGTCGAGGCCCGCCTGGTCGACCGACGTCTGGCTCGTGATCAGCACGGGGCTGAGCTTGTTCGCATTGTCGGACGAGGTGAACGTGACGCGCACGAACTCGCTCTTGAGCGCACCGAGCGCCTCGAGCAGGTACTGCGGGTTCAGCCCGAGGGTGACCTCTTCGCCGTTGAGGTGCGCGTCGACCGACTCGGAAGCGCGGGCCTGCTCGCCGCCGGAGGCGTCCATCGTCACATCCGCGGTGTCGAACGTGAACCGCAGCGGCGCGGACCTGTCCAGCACGAGCGCGACACGGCGCACTGCTTCGGTGAGATCCGCGGTGCTGACGACCGCGTGGTGGTCGGTCTGCTCGGGAAAAAGTCGTCGGACCGGGGGGAAGTTCCCCTTGATGAGCAGCGACGTCACGGTCTTGTTACCCGCCGTGAACGCGATGATCTCGCGGTCACCGGCGCCGGAGAACGAGATCTGGATCGTGCCGGCGTGACCGAAGGTCTTGCCGACCTCCTGCAGCGTGCGTGCAGGGACGAGCGCGGTCTGCTCCGCGGCCTCGCCATCCCAGGGCACGTCGCGCAGCGACACCCGGTAGCGGTCGGTGGCCACGAGGCTCAGCGTGTTCTCGCTGACCTCGAGCTGGACCCCGGTGAGCACCGGGGTGACGTCGTCGCGCGAAGCGGCGAAGGCGACCTGCGCGATCGCGGTGCCGAAGTCCTCGGCAGGAACGACGCCGCTGGTGCCGGTGACCTCGGGGATCGAGGGATATTCCTCGACAGGCATGGCCGCGAGGGTGAACCGCGCGGATCCACAGCGGACGGCGATGCCCCCGTCCTCCTCGACGGAGATCTCGATCGGGGCGTTCGGCAGACGGCTGGCGATGTCCGACAGAAGGCGGCCGTGCACGAGGATCGTGCCCGGCTCGTCGACGGTGGCCTCGATCGTGGTGCGCGCGGAGGCCTCGTAGTCGAAGGCCGAGAGGGTGAGACCCTCGTCACCGGCCTCGATCAGGACTCCGGCAAGGATCGGCTGCGGGTTGCGCTGGGGCAGCAGCTTGACGACGAAGGACACAGCTTCGCTGAAGACATCGCGATTGACCTGGAACCTCACGGCGCTCCTCCGTCGACTGAGTGCGGAGGATGACATGTTTCTCCGCCCCTGGCACACACCAGGGGATCCCATGCTAATGCCACGCGGCGTCAGGTCCAGGTCGAAGTGCTTCGGATCCGGATCCATCCCCAACCGGGGACCGTGTGGTGATCGATGGCCCGAGATTCGAAAGGAGTTCTTAACAGTGTTAACGCCTGTGGATACTGTGGATAACTCTGGGGATGCTTTGCGGCTCTAGGGAACTACAAACATGTGAGTTGTGGAGACCCTGCGGAAACAGTGGGCTCTCGGGGGGTCCTGCGTCGATCGGATTCCCCGAGTTATCCACAGATCGAGGTCCCGGATGGGGATCCCACGCCGTCCTGATCCCGAGATATCCCCAAGTTATCCACATGTGGACTTCCGGGCGAGGCGGATGCCGGATTTCGCCGTCGGGTCGCCGAACGGTCCTCTCCGGCGTTCCTGAGGCCGGACAGAGGGGGCTGAGCGCGGCGGGGTGTCAGCGCCGGCTGAGTTGGGCGGTGATCTCGGTCACCTGATTGAAGATGGCGCGACGCTCTTTCATGAGCTCGCTGATCTTCTTGTACGCGTACATCACCGTGGTGTGGTCGCGATTGCCGAAGAGCTGGCCGATCTTCGGGAGCGAGAGGTTGGTCCGCTCGCGGCAGAGGTACATGGCGATCTGCCGTGCGGTCGCGATCTGCTGCGACCGGCTGGATCCGTACAGGTCGTCCTCGGAGAGCTTGAAGTAGTTCGCCGTCGTCGTGATGATGTCGGTCGGCGAGATGATGCTGTCCTCGTCCTGGTCGACGATGTCGCGCAGCGCGGTCTGCGCGGTGGCGATGTCCAGCGCGGAGCGGTTGAGGTTCGCGAACGCCGTGGCGCGGATGAGCGCGCCCTCGAGCTCGCGGATGTTGGACGAGACCTTGGTGGCGATGTACTCGAGCACGTCGTCCGGGACGTGCAGCTGCTCGCTCTGCGCCTTCTTGCGGAGGATCGCGATGCGCGTTTCGAGGTCGGGCGCCTGCACATCGGTGATGAGGCCCCACTCGAACCGGCTGCGCATCCGCTCCTCGAAGCCGGTGAGGTGCTTCGGCGGAAGGTCGCTCGTGATGACGACCTGCTTGTTGTGATCGTGCAACTGGTTGAAGGTGTGGAAGAACGCCTCCTGGGTCTCCGCACGGCCCTGCAGGAACTGGATGTCGTCGATCATCAGGATGTCGACCTCGCGGTAGCGCGCCTGGAAGGCGGATCCGCGGTTGTTCGCGATCGAGTTGATGAAGTCGTTCGTGAATTCCTCGCTCGACACGTACCGCACCTTGACCCCGGCGTACAGGGACTGCGCGTAGTCGCCGATCGCGTGCAGCAGGTGCGTCTTGCCGAGTCCCGGCCCGCCGTAGATGAACAGCGGGTTGTACGCCTTCGCGGGTGCTTCGGCGACGGCGACGGCTGCTGCATGCGCGAACCGGTTGGACTGGCCGATGACGAAGTTGTCGAAGACGTACTTGGGGTTCAGCCGCGATTCGTGGCGGGTCGGTGTCGGCTGCTGCTCGATGGGGGAGTCGACCCTGGTCTGCTCCTGCCGCCCCGGCACGAAGTCGGCGACCGGGATCGGAAGGGTCTGCTGTTCGACCATGTCGTGGTTGACCGTGACCCGGAAGGACGTGACCTCGTCGCCGATGCGGCTGAGCGCTTCCATGATCGGCAGGCGCAGGCGCTTGTTGATCTGCCCCGCGGTGAGATCGTTCGGCACTTCGAGGTAGAGGGTGGCCGTCATCACGCCGGCGGGCACGGCCAGGTTGAGGAAACCCTGCAGGGGTGCGGTGACGCGTTCGTCGCGGGCGAGCTCCGCAAGAAGTTCGTCCCAGATGGGGACCTCGGACTCTGCGGCTGCGGACATGGTTCCCCCGGGCGACTCGGCACAGCGGGCGGACCTGGACACGCTGCCTGTGGATAACTGCTCGTGCCACGGTAGTCAGCCTGGGCCGCAAGGGCAAGCTGTGACTGGGAAGGACAGACGGCGTGTCCCTGTTGAAGGATCCCTCCACAGATGTGGATAATGATCCTTTCGCCTGCTCGGTTTGCGATGTCGAGGTCTACGTCGTAGCCTTAATCGGTTGACTTATGCCATTTCGGCAGTCTTTGTCCACCGTCTCCGGCCGCATCGATCCCGGTGACAGCTTCCCTTCCCGGAGAAAACATGAGCAAGCGTACTTTCCAGCCCAACAACCGTCGTCGCGCCAAGAAGCACGGTTTCCGTGCCCGCATGCGCACCCGCGCCGGCCGCGCCATCCTCTCGGCCCGTCGCACGAAGGGCCGTGTCGAGCTCTCGGCGTAAACCGTGCTCGCCCGCCCGCATCGCCTCGTCCGCGGGTCCGACTACCGCACGGTGGTTCGGCGCGGGCGGCGATACGGCGGGCCGCGGTTGGTCGTCTCGGTGCTCGACACCGGTGAACAGCGCCCTGTGCGCTTCGGCTTCATCGTGAGCAAGCAAGTGGGGAACGCAGTGACCCGGAACACCGTCCGGCGACGCCTGAAGGACGCATGCGCCCGTCAGCTCCCGCTGCCCGACGGCCTCGACATCGTCATCCGCGCCCTGCCCTCTGCGGCAGAGGCGCCTTTCGTGGATCTGATGTCGGATCTCGGACGCGCCGTCGACCGAGGTGTGCGATGAGTGCGCTGCCGGCGTACTCGCGGGGCACAGCGCACCTGCACGCCGGTGATGCGCTGCGGGCGTTGCCGCTGGTGCCGCGCAACCTCGTGCTGGGATTCCTCACCGCCTACCGCGCGGTGGTGTCGCCGCTCTATGGCGATGTCTGTGCGTACTACCCATCTTGTTCCGCCTACGCTGTAGGTGCGGTGCAGCAGCACGGTGCGGTGAAGGGCGCAGGCCTCTCGGCGTGGCGGATCCTGCGCTGCAATCCCTGGAGCCACGGCGGCGTGGACGACGTGCCACCGCATTCCGATTTCCGACACGCCCTCACGCCACGAGGATTCGTCGTACCCTCCCGAAAGGACTGATCAGTGGGTTCCGACCTCCTGTTTGCCGCGTCAACGACGCCCGCTGCCTCCGGCGGCGGCTTCGATCTTCTCGGCATCGTCATGTGGCCCTTCAAGGCGCTGGTCGAGGCGATCCTCGTCGCCTGGCACTGGCTGTTCACTGCGATCGGCATGCCGGGCGCGGCTGGTCTCACCTGGGTGCTGTCCATCGTCGGCCTCGTTCTGGTGATCCGCGCGGCGGTCTTTCCGCTCTTCGTGCGGCAGATCAAGAGCCAGCGCAAGATGATGGAAATCGCCCCTGAACTGAAGAAAGTTCAGGAGAAGTACAAGGGCAAGCGCGATCAGCTGAGTCGCGAGGCGATGAGTCGCGAGACCATGGCCCTGTACAAGAGGCACGGCACGACACCGATGTCGAGCTGCCTTCCGCTGCTGGTGCAGATGCCCTTCCTGCTCGGCATGTTCTACACGCTGAGCGATGTGAAGAAGCACGCCCAGGCGGGTGAAGGCGGTGTCTGGCTGCTGACCAAGCAGCTCACCAAGCAGTTCTACGACGCCACTCTCTTTGGCGTCGCCCCGCTGCACACGAGCCTCACCGATGCGGTGCAGCAGAAGCCGGCCGGCTGGGAGACCACGGTCGCGATCCTCGTCGTGCTGGTCATCCTCATGATCGGATCCCAGTTCTTCACGCAGCTGCAGATCATCTCGAAGAACCTGTCGCCCGAGGCCAAGACCGGCCAGGCGTATCAGATGCAGAAGATCATGCTCTACATCCTGCCGCTGGGCTTCATCTTCTCCGGCCTGTTCTTCCCGCTCGGCGTGGTCATCTACTGGTTCATCAGCAACCTGTGGACGATGGGGCAGCAATTCCTCGTGCTCCGAGAGATGCCGACGCCCGGATCCGATGCTGCCAAGGCACGGGAGGAGCGTTTGGCTCGCAAGGGCAAGGCGATCAACTCCGAGGGCAAGGTCGTGCCCATGGTCGCGTACCAGGCCGAGCAGCAGAAGATGCTCGAGGACGCGGAGCGTCTGCGGGCACAGCAGCCCAAGCGGCAGCAGCCGAAGAGCGCCAAGCGCGCGAAGAGGGACCAGGACAAGACCCCGAACGGAGACAAGGCATGACCGAGCAGGATGTCGCCGAGCCGACCGTGTCGGATCTCGAGAACGAGGGCGATGTCGCCGCGGACTTCATCGAGGGCCTGCTAGACATCGCCGACATCGACGGCGATCTGACGCTGGACGTCAAGCAGGGTCGGGCGTACGTCTCGGTCGAGGCTGAGGGCGATGGTCTCCGTCTGCTGTCGGCTCCGGATACGGTGCAGGCGCTCCAGGAGCTCACCCGTCTCGCAGTGCAGAGCAGCACCGGATCCTTCTCCCGCGTGATCCTTGATGTGGCCGGATCCCGCGATGCCCGTCGTTCCCAGCTCGAGCGCCTGGTCGATTCGGCTGTGGCGAAGCTCGACGAGGGCGCATCGCAGGCGTCCCTGCCCTCGATGTCCAGCTACGAGCGCAAGCTGGTTCACGACATCGTGTCGGAGCGGGGTCTCATCTCCGAGTCCTACGGCGAGGGTCCGACCCGGCATACCGTCATCCGCCGGCACTGACGTTTCACGTGAAACATGTCTGAATCGGTGTCGTCCGAGCTCGAGCAGGAGCCGGCTGCTGCGTCGACGCTGTTCGGCGGCCGGATCGAGCTCGCCCGTGCCTTCACTACCGCCCTCGCCGAGCAGGGGGAGGAGCGCGGCTTGATCGGCCCGCTCGAGGTGCCACGACTGTGGACCCGGCATGTCCTCAACAGTGCGATCGCCGCCCCGCTGTTCCACGGCTCCGTTGCGGATGTGGGTTCCGGTGCAGGGTTGCCAGGCATCGTTCTCGCGATCGCACGACCCGATGTGCAGTTCACGCTCATCGAGCCGATGGAGCGCCGTGTCGCGTGGCTCGACGAACAGGTCGAGAATCTGGGGCTCTCGAACGCGACCGTTGTCCGCGGGCGCGCGGAAGAAGTGGGCCTGACCGGGACTTTTGACATGGTCACGGCGCGCGCCGTGAGTGCGCTGCGGACCCTTCTCCCGTGGACCGCGCCCCTCGCCCGCAACGGGGGAGAGCTCGCGCTGCTCAAGGGTATCAATGCTGAGAATGAGATCACTGCGGCTCAGAAGCAGATCCGGAAGTTCTTGCTGAGTGACGTCCGGGTCGAGGTGCTCGGTGAGGGCGTGCTCGCGGAGACCACACGGGTGCTGCGCGCGACTGTTCGGGGCTGAGTCTCATCACGTAGGAGGCAGTCCCCTCACGTTCGTTGCTGCGAAGCCTCGAAGAGTGGCACCCGGGCTGCGGGGTGTGATCTGTGTGTGGGGACCCTACCGCTGTGTTTCACGTGAAACATGACTCATTCCAGCGCATCGAAGGGCTTGGTGCCCGATCGGTGCAGCAAGTCCTGAGCGCCAGACGTCGGCACTCGGATGACTCATGGCCGCGGGGTAGCCTCTCTGGGCGACGTAGATGTCGACACGATCCGGGGCAGGGCCACACCCACGACGTTTCACGTGAAACATCGCCATCGTCCCGCCGCGCCGTATGGCAACCGTCCTCGGCGGGGGAGGGTGCAGGGGTGTTCGGGTGACGAATATCGAGAGGGGCCCGCGAAGCGGGAAGGAACCCGCCCATTCATCACCCGAACACCCCGGAGCCCGGGTGCTGAACGATTGGTTCGCGACCGTATCTCAACGACTCACGCCGAGATCGCAGCATGTTTCACGTGAAACATCACCCCGATTCGTCGATGCGAGCAGGGATTGTCGGCCGCGCAAGTTAGAGTGGAGATTCCGTCGTTTCCCCGTCGGAGATCGTCGAAAGGAGTGGATGTTTCACGTGAAACAGTCCTCAAGCACCTCGACTGCTGGATACGGTGTGGACACCCCCCTGGCGCGGGAACTCGCGGATCTGACCGCTCGCCGCAGGGCTTTGGAGTCGGTCACCGTCGGATTCGATGGTCCGACCCGCGTCTTCACGATTTCCAACCAGAAGGGCGGCGTCGGTAAGACGACGACTGCCGTGAACATCGCCGCAGCGATGGCGGATCTCGGTGCGAAGGTCCTCGTGATCGATCTGGATCCTCAGGGCAACGCATCGACCGCACTGGGGGTTCCGCACACCGCGGACCTGCGGAGCATCTACGACGTTCTGATCAGTGACGTGCCCCTTGCGGATGTGGTGCAGGAGAGCCCTGAGTCGCCGAATCTACTGTGCGCTCCGAGCACCATCCACCTCGCTGGTGCGGAGATCGAGCTCGTCTCCCAGGTGGCGAGAGAGCACCGCCTGCGCACGGCACTCAATGACTATCTGGCCGCGCATCCCGCAGATGTGGTCATCATCGACTGCCCGCCGTCGCTGGGTCTGCTCACGATCAACGCCTTCACGGCCGCCACCGAGGTCATGATCCCGATCCAGTGCGAGTATTACGCGCTGGAGGGCTTGAGCCAGCTTCTCGGCAACATCCGGATGATCCAGAAGCACCTGAATCCGGACCTCACGATGTCGACGATCCTTCTGACGATGTTCGATGGGCGCACCCGTCTCGCTCAGCAGGTTGCGGAGGAGGTGCGCGGTCACTTCCCGCAGGAGGTGCTGGACACCGTGATTCCGCGCTCGGTGCGCGTCTCGGAAGCCCCGAGTTTCGGTCAGACGGTGATCGCCTACGACGGACAGTCGGTGGGTGCGGTCGCCTACAGGGAAGCAGCAGTGGAGATCGCCCGTCGGGCGTCCGAAAACGAGAAGGGGCACTGATGGCCAAACGCACAGGACTCGGCCGGGGGATCGGCGCACTCATCCCCACATCGGATGCCACAGAGCGTCCTGTCGACGTGTTCTTCCCAGGTGCCCGCGCAGAGGTGGCGGTTGAAGACGCCCCCGCGGCGGAGGTTTCGGAGCCGGAGGAAGACCTCATCGCCGTGCCCGGTGCTCGTCTGATCCGCGTGGATCCGCACGACATCGTCCCGAACCCGCGTCAGCCGCGTACCCACTTCAATGAAGGCGACCTCGCCGAACTCGTGCACAGCGTGCGCGAGTTCGGCGTGCTGCAGCCCGTCGTCGTGCGTCAGAACGAGGACGGCAAGTACGAGCTGATCATGGGGGAGCGGCGCACTCGTGCGGCGCGGGAGGCCGGACTGGAGTCCATCCCCGCGATCCTGCGCGAGACGGCGGACGAGGATCTGCTGCGCGATGCGCTGCTGGAGAACCTGCACCGGTCGCAGCTGAACCCCCTCGAGGAGGCCTCCGCCTACCAGCAGCTGCTCGAGGACTTCGGCATCACCCAGGAGGCGCTCGCCCACCGCATCGGCCGCTCGCGCCCGCAGGTCAGCAACACGATCCGCCTGCTGCGCCTGCCGGTTCCCGTGCAGCAGCGTGTGGCGGCCGGCGTGCTGTCCGCCGGACACGCCAGGGCGATCCTCTCCCTCGATGACGCCGACCTCATGCAGCGGCTGGCGGACAAGGTTGTGAACGAGGACCTGTCCGTTCGGGCCACCGAGGAGGCCGCGAAGACGATCGCTGCGGCGGGCGTCGTGGCGAAGTCGGTCAAGCCGCAGGCCGGTGCACGCCGGGCCTATCTGGATGATGTCGCGGGGAAGCTGGGCGACCGGTTGAACACACGCGTCCAGATCGCTCTTGGTGCAAGGAAAGGCCAGGTCAAGATCGAGTTCGCATCGATCCAGGACCTGAATCGCATCCTGTCCGAGATCGGTGAGGAAGGCTTCGGCTCCTAAGCGCCCGTCTACACGCCCATTCCTTGTCGAAGGCCCGGTGATGATCTGCGAGAGCGGATCCTCCGGGCCTTCGTCCATCCTGCGCCGCGTAGGCTTGGGGGGTGACTGAGTCCCCGACCCGCCGTGCCAGCCTCGAAGTGCTGCGCGCTGAAGCGGCGGATGAGCTGGCCGTTCTCGTCCAGGAGCGGCTGCTCGGGGGAGAGGACCCCTGGGCCTTCATGGAGGAGCTGCCCAGCGTCGACGAACTCGTGGTCTTCCTGCTGCGGGCCGACGAGATCGTCGAGAGCGGTGGAGTCCGCCCGGACGAGGCGGGTAACTTCGATGTGCTCCGTCGGATCGCTCTCGACTACCCGGAACTCACGCCGATCGTCTGGGGCTTGCTCGGGGATGGCCCGAAGTACCGTCGGTGGGACCTTCTCGCAGACGACGCACGTCCCTGATCCGGGTTCGGCGACGTTTCACGTGAAACATCGCGTGCACTCGAGTGGAGGTAGCCATCGTCGAGAACGCGCTCTCTGCTCGCGGGGGGATACGTCCGACTCTGCGGATCTGCTTGGGGAGCCCAGCAGCGCCTGTGATTCGCGATGTCGTCAACGGGGATCCGCTCCCGGCGGGCCGCACTCCGAAGAGGCGAAGACAGTGCGACGCGCGGTGATCAGGTGGACCGGCTCCGCGATCGTTCTGATCGAGATGCCAACGGTGGTCTTCACGTTTCACGTGAAACGCTCGATCCGAGGACGCGGGATCCATGGAAGGGGGAGCGTCACGGGGAACCACGCGTTTCACGTGAAACATCGCCCGAGGAACGACGAAGCCCGCCCTCCCGAAGGAGAGCGGGCTTGGAAGCCGTCGTCGGGATCAGCCGAGGAAAGCGGCCAGATCCTGCTCGAGCGCGAACTTCGGCTTGGCGCCGATGATCGTGGTCTTGACCTCGCCGCCCTGGAAGACCTTCATCGCCGGGATCGACGTGATCTGGTACTTCATGGCGAGATCCGGGTTCTCATCCACGTTGAGCTTGAGGATGGTGATCTTGTCGCCGTTCTCGGCCTGGATCTGGTCCAGGACGGGCGCGACCATGCGACAGGGACCGCACCACTCGGCCCAGAAGTCGACCAGAATGGCGCCGTCGGCCTGAAGCACGTCCTGCTCCCAGGTCGCCTGGCTGGTTGCCTTGGCAGTCATGATTCTCCTTTGTGAAAGCGTGAGACGCTCAGAGGCGTCAACAGTGAGAGGGGCTGAAGTGTTCCCGGAGGCTAGACCAGGACCGACTCGGCGGAGGTTCCGTCCGAGAGGGCCGCGAGGAAGTGCTCCACGTCCAGCGCCGCGACGGTGCCGGATCCTGCTGCCGTGATCGCCTGGCGGTAGGTCGGGTCGATCACGTCGCCGGCCGCGAACACGCCGGGAACAGAAGTGCGCGAGGTGCGCCCATCGACCCAGATCGTTCCCTCAGCGGTCAGGTCGAGCTTGCCGTGCACGAGGTGCGTGCGCGGGTCGTTCCCGATCGCGATGAACAGGCCATCGACGGGGAGGTCGGTGGTGGTGCCGTCGACCGTGTTGCGCAGGCGCACCCCGTTGGTCGCGTCGTCGCCGAGGACCTCCTCGACCGCGCTGTTCCAGATGAACTCGATCTTGTCGTTCGCGAAGGCCCGCTCCTGCATGATCTTGGAAGCGCGGAGCGAGTCCTTGCGGTGGATGATGTAGACCTTCGAGGCGAACTTCGTGAGGAAGGTCGCCTCCTCCATGGCAGAGTCCCCGCCGCCGACGACGGCGATCGTGCGCTCGCGGAAGAAGAAGCCGTCGCAGGTCGCGCACCAGGAGACGCCGTGGCCAGAGAGGCGCTCTTCGCCGGGGATACCCAGCGTGCGATACGCGGATCCGGTCGCATAGATGACGGACGAGGCCTCGAGGACCGTGCCGCTGCCGAGGGTGACTTTCTTGATCTCGCCGTCGAGCTCGAGTTCGGTGACGTCGTCGTAGAGGACCTCGGTGCCGAACTTCTCGGCCTGCTCCTGCATCTTGGCCATCAGGTCGGGACCCTGGATGCCCTCGGGGAAGCCGGGGAAGTTCTCGACCTCGGTGGTCTTCATCAGTTCGCCACCGACCTCGACCGAACTCGCCACGAGAACCGGATTCAGGTTCGCGCGAGCCGCGTAGATCGCCGCGGTGAATCCCGCAGGTCCCGAACCGATGATGATGACCTGTCGCATTGCTTCTCCTTGCTGTCGCACGCTTCAACACATGGTACCGGCGCGGCATTCCGCGGAGCTGGGCGAGCTGACGTCAGTCGGCGGTGACGTCGACGACGCGGGTCTCGCCGAAGACGGGGGAGAGGGCTCCCGCCGACAGCGCGGCGAGGTCATCGACGAGCACAGTCCGGTTGGAGAGCGGGATCCAGAGCGTGAACGACGCCGAGGATCCGTATGAGACCTCGACGAACGAGGATCCGTGCGCGCCGGCCCAGTCCCGGAGACCGTTGTCGATGCGTCCCGCGTCCGCGTGCGGCACGTCGACGCGCGCTTCGAGAAGCTCGCGACGATGCAGCAGTACGGACTCGTCTAGAGCGTCGGAGACTGCCGTCGAGTAGGCCCGGATCAGCCCGCCCGCACCGAGCTTCACGCCGCCGAAGTACCGGGTGACGACGGCGACCACGTCGGTGAGTCCGCGGCGTCGCAGCACCTCGAGCATCGGGATCCCCGCCGTGCCGGAGGGCTCGCCGTCATCGGAGGACCGCGCCTGGTCACCTGTCACACCGGTCACCATCGCGGTGCAGTTGTGGCGCGCATCCCAGTACTGCCGACGGATGGATCCGATGACCTCGTCCGCTTCGGTCGCGGACCGCACGGGAACCAGGTGGGCGATGAAGCGCGACTTCTTCACGACCAGCTCACGCGTGACCGGAGCGGCAATCGTGTCGGGGTAGGAGCGTGTCATGACAGCGTGCGGGCGGCGGTGCTCATCGGGACGGCGCGAAGCGCCGCACGAGGCCCTTCAGGGCGTCCAGCTCCGGAGCGCGCAGCAGGGCGAGCAGGCCGATGTAGACGACGAGGACCACCGCGGCGATGATGAGGCAGCCGATCGCAGCCGGGATCCGGTCCGCCGTCGTCCATCCGTGTGCGCCGCCGAGGAGGAGGAATACTCCCCAGCCTGCCGCGGCGGAGGGGATGGCGGCGAGTACGAATCGCCCCAGGGCGAGGATCCACTTGCTCGTACCGATGCCGTTGAGACGACGGTGGAGGAGCACGGTCGCGACGGTGGTCTGCAGAATGCTGGCAACGGACTGCCCGAGCGCCAGCGTCGCCGCCAGTGCCGACAGGGGGACGATGCCCGCGTCGTGGAGGAGCTGGGTGCCGAACGTCGTGGCTGCGATGAGGACGCACTGGAAGATCGTGAAGAAGAACGGCGTACGGGTGTCTCCGAGCGCGTAGAACGTGCGCTGCACGATGAAGAGCACGGCAAGGGGCAGGAGTGCGACCAGGTAGCCGACGAGGACGAGGGCCGCGGACTGGGCCTCGTTGCGATTGTCGGTGAAGATGCGCGAAGCGGGGACGGTCGCGGCGACCACGGCCGCGAGGGCGCCGGTCAGGAAGAAGCCGAGCGCTCGGATGCTGCGGCCGATGTCGGCGCGCAGCTCGTCGACGCGTCCGGCATGGGCATGCTCGCTGAGCTGCGTGAAATAGGGAGTTCCGATCGACAGCACGATCACCGAGTAGGGCAGCATGAAGATCAGCCAGGCGTTGTTCATGACGGTGAGCGAGGCCCCGTCGCCTGATGCCGCAAACGCGACGCTGTGTTGGTAGAAGCCGGCAATGAGGCTAGACAACGCCATCAGCATGGTCCAGCCCGCGAGTTTTCCGACGTTGCCGAGACCGACTCCGCGCCAGCGGAAATCGATCCGCAGCGCCAGCTTCGTGCGCGGCCAGAACGCGAGCAGGACGCCCGCCTGCACGGCGATACCGAGCGTGGCGGTGGCGCCGAGCCAGGCGATGCGGTCGGCGGGCCAATCGGAGACCTCGCTCAGCGGCGTTCCGAAGAGGGATCCGATGATGAGGAATCCGACGATCGAGACCACGTTGTTGACCACCGGCGCCCAGGTGAAGGGCCCGAAGATCTTGCGCGCATTCAGCGTTTCGCCTATGAGGGCGTAGAGGCCGTAGAAGAAGATCTGCGGCAGGCACCAGTACGCGAAAGCGAGGGCGAGCTGCTGTTGATCTGCACTCGTGTTCGCCTTCATGATGACGCTGACGATCCAGGGCGCCGCCAGCATCGCTGCGGTCGTGGCGGCGAGCAGCACCACCGTACCGGCGGTGAAGATCTTGGAGATGAAGGCGCTGCCGCCGTCCTCGCCGGCGACCGCCTTGACGATCTGCGGAACGAGCACTGCGGTCAGGAGGCCGGCCGAGATGATCGAGAACACGTCGTTCGGCAGCTGGTTCGCGAGCGCGAAGGCGTCTGGGGCCTTACCGACGGCCCCGATCACGCCGACCAGCACGATCGTGCGCAGCAGCCCGGTGACGCGGGACACCATCGTGCCCGCCGCGAGCAAGGCGCTGGCCCGGCCGAGGCTACTCATTCGTCTCCCTGTCCGCCGGAGCGGATCCGGCCTTCCCCTCTGCGAGGGTCTGTGCCTCGGCCTCGGCCTCGTCTTCGTCGGATCCTTCCATGCCTTCTGCGGCATGCTTCGCGGCAGCGGACTTGCGACGGCGGATCGTGCGGACGATCCCGGCACCGATGAGAAGCACGCCGAGGCTGCCGAAGACGATCAGGCCGATGGTCTCCCACTCCGCACGGATCGTGAGCCGCGCCGTCTGCGCCGGACCGATCGCGACGCCCGTCGGGCTCGTCAACGTCATGGTGAGCGTGAGCTCGGTGTTGGCCACATGCGACTCGAGAGGGAGGCGCACCCGAGTGGTGGTGCTCAAGGGCTGCGCCTCGACCTCGGTCGTCGCAGGCACATCGATGCGGCTGTCGCTGGAGGAGACGTGGAGCGTGACGCGGACCGGATACGGCAGGTCGTTGCGCACCCAGACCGGCACGTCGACCTTCGGGCTGATCAGGATCGGGTTCGACGGCTGGATCCCGACCGCACCCATCGTCTTCTTCGTCGCGTCGCGATGCGTCTTGAGCGCGGCGGCGAAGTCGTCGGGCGTCGTGTGCACGCCGACGCCGAGCAGGCGCATGTCCGAGATGCGCTCCCGCACGGTGAGGTCGGCGGGGCGCTGCAGGATCGTGGCGAACTCGGCCAGGCGGTCCGCGTCCTCGTTCAGGGCCGACACGGCGGCTGCGCGGTCCTCCGCCGACTCCGTCGAGACCGTCAGTTCCGCAGGTGCGCTGGACAGCACGCGGTCGAGCCGCCCGTCCTGTCCGCCGCTGAACGCGGTGACGGCACTAGATAGACCCTCCTCGGACCGCGCGTCGGCGCGGGAGAGCCCGGCGAGAACCGTCGAACCCGGAGCGTCGAACCACAGCATCGCGTTCGCCTCGGTCAGTGCCCCGCCGCGCGTCGCTGCGTCCGGTTCCTTGGCGGCGGCGCTGAGCGCCTCAGAGACGGCCTCGTCGCTGACCAGCACCGATGTCCCGCTCACTGCGCCGCGGGAGGCGACCGGCGCGCCCTTCGCTCCTGCGGTGAACGTCGTCGAGGGGAGGATCGGCACGGTACCCGCTCCGGACGCGCCGTAGTGCGACATCGTCGCGACTTGGTCAGCGGTCACTTGGCCGCGCGGCCAGAGGACGTCGGTGCGCGCGCCGGCGATCGCCGCCGGCGAGGCCGGGCTCTGCCCGGGCGTCGTGGTCGACGTCGGGGTCGGAGCGGGGGTCGTCGGCGTCTTGCCGCTGGGATTGAGGAAGGGCTCGAAGTCGTCGACGGCGAGAGGTGAGGTCAGTCCGGCCGCCGCCTGGGCTGCGGCATCCGCATCGCCGAACTGCAGTGTGAAACGCTCGTTGGGCAGGGCCTCGAGTCGCGCCAGCCACGCCGTCGCCGTCGCGGGCGCGCCGGCGCCGAGCACGCGGATCGCCGCCGGGATGGAGGGGTCGATCGCGAGCACCGCCGGAGTTCCGGCCACGCCGTTCAACTGCGCCGTGAGTGCGCCGGCGGGCGCGGTGAGAGCGGTGAGCTCGGCGGCGCTCAGCAGGTCGCCGGACGGGGCGGCGGTGATGGGCACGACCGTGACCACCGATGCCGGTGCTCCCTGTGCGACCACGAGGGCGCTGCGCGCGGGCACGGGAGCGGGCTCCTCCGCCGAGGCCGGGCTGGCCTGGAACCGGGCCTGCAACGGGTAGACGCCGGGTGCGAGCGCACCGACGTCCGTCGCGGGGACCACGACCTGGGTGCGCGAGGTTCCTTCCGCGTCCAGCACCGTGGTGCTCACATCGCCGATCGGGCTCAACGCGGGGGCGGCGCCGGATCCGTCCAGCCAGGCACCCACGGCCTGGCGGTCGCCGAGCGGGGTACGTCCGAGCTCCAGGTGCACGGTGCCCGCCCCGAGGCCGGTCGTGGCGTCGTTGCGGAGGGTGAGCGTCGCCGTCAGCGGCGCTCCGGATGCATAGGATCCGTTCGCGTCCGGCTGCAGGGAGAGCTGTACGCCCGCGTGCTGAGGCGTCTGCGTCGGACTCGGCGTGGGCGTCTCCGCTGCCGCCGCGGGCGATGCCGCGCCCAGGGGGAGCCCCAGACTCAGCGCGACGAGGAGTGCCCCGGCTGCACGGCGCAGGCGCCGTCGCAGGGGGGCGGGTTCGGTCTGAGTGAGAGTCATCGGGGATCCGTCGGGCGCGCAGGGCGCAGGGGAGTGCTGGCCCTGAGATTCTAGGCGGCGCGGCACGCCGATCCCTGGAGGCGGGCAGAGTGGGCGGCATCCCTCTCCCGTCGTCGGGTGCGCACGCGGTGTCGCGCGTAGGCTGACGCCGTGGTCCGACACCTCCTGCCCCGTCCCGATTCCGTGCTGTGCGCGGCCCTCGCCGCCGATCTCGACGCCGCCGACCTGCGTTCGGAGCCGTTGCGGGCCGCGTGGGGCGCGGAGGCCGACGACGCCCTCGCCCGCGGCATCCGCTCGCCGCTGCTGCGTGCGATCGAGGGCCGCACCGATGCGCTGGCCACGCTCGGGCGCCTGTTCGTGCTGGGCATGCCGCAGCCCGAGTCCGACGTCGCCGCGGCACTCCCGCGTACGGGCGCCGATGGGCTCGAGACTCTGGGCCTCGGCTATCGCGAGGACGGACGCGTGGTGCCGTCCGCCCTGATCCGGCCGCAGTCGTTCGTCGACGCCGACGGCGTCGGGGAGTGGTGGATCGCGAGCGACCTCGATGAACTCGCACTGCATCACATGGACGGGGGCGGCGCTCTGCCGCCCGACCACGTGCTCGGCGTCGGCGGCGCCTCTCGCACCCTCGCATCGCTCGTCATGCCCCTCGAGGTCGAGCGGGCACTGGATCTCGGCACGGGTTGCGGAATACAGGCGCTTCTCGTCTCCCGGCACGCCGGCACCGTCATCGCGACGGACATCTCCGCGCGCGCCCTCTCCTACGCCGAGCTCAACGCGATGCTCGCCGGTGTGCGCAACATCGAATTCCGTCAGGGCAGCATGTTCGAGCCGGTCGCAGGAGAGAGCTTCGGGCTCATCGTGTCGAACCCGCCGTTCGTGATCACGCCGCGTGGCGCCGGCGTGCCCGAATACGAGTACCGCGATGGCGGACTTGTGGGCGACGCGCTCGTCGAGGCGTTCGTCAGGCAGGCTCCCGCGCATCTCGTGCCGGGCGGATCCGCGCAGCTCCTCGGCAACTGGGAGTCCCTCGGCCCTTCGACAGGCTCAGGGACCGGGGTGCTCGGACTCCGGCGCCTGGAGTCGTGGATCGCGCCGGAGCTGGACGCCTGGGTCGTGCAGCGCGAGACGCTGTCGCCGCTCGGGTATGCGGAGCTGTGGATCCGCGACGGCGGCACGACGCCCCGCGACGCCGCGTTCGAGCCGCTCCTGGACGCGTGGCTGGCCGACTTCGCCGCCCGTGGCGTGACCGAGATCGGCTTCGGATACGTGCTGATCCGCAGACCCGCGGCGGTGGACGGAGCCGAGGCCGCGGCCAGCCCGCTCCGCCGCTTCGAGACGCTTCCGCAGCCCGTGACGAGCGTGGGCCGAGCGCTCCGAGATGGTCTCGCCGGGCACGACGCGCTCGCCGAGGGGATCCCGGATGTGCTGCTCGTGGCCGCGGATGTGACCGAGGCCCGCCACCACATGCCAGGGCAGGAGGCGCCGAGCGTGATCGAGCTGCGTCAGGGCGGGGGCTTCGGGCGCACGATCTCCGTCGACCCCGCGCTCGCCGGATTCGTGGGCGCGTGCGACGGCGATCTCAGCGTCACGCAGATCGCGGGCGCGCTCGCGGACCTCTTCGAGGTGCCGCTCGTCGACCTCTGGACCGATCTCGAGCCGCGCCTGCGCGCGCTCGTCACGGACGGCTTCCTGATCCCGGCCGACCGATGAAGAACACCGCGAGACTCCAACTGGGCGACGAGACTGCGCCCCAGAGCCGCAGTCTCGTCGCGGAGTTGGAGTCTCGCGGACCGATGACCAGGGAATGCTGGTGCGGATCCATGCGTTTGAATGAATCATGAAGGCTTTCGGATTCCTCTCCTTCGGGCACTATGCGAACGTGCCCGGATCCGTCACCCGCACGGCCGGGGAGATGCTGCACCAGACCATCGAGATCGCGCAGGGCGCCGACGAGATCGGTGTGAACGGCGCCTACGTGCGCGTGCACCACTTCGCGCGACAGGCGGCCTCGCCGATGCCGCTGCTGTCGGCGATGGCCGCGACCACGAAGCGCATCGAGGTCGGCACAGGCGTGATCGACATGCGCTACGAGAACCCCCTGTACTTCGCGGAAGAGGCGGCCGCCCTCGATTTCATCGCCGACGGCCGGATCGCCCTCGGCGTGAGCCGTGGCTCACCCGAGACGGCACTGCGCGGGTACGAGGCGTTCGGCTACGTCGACGAGGAGGATCGCGAGCGCGGCAGCGTGCTGGCCCGTGACAAGTTCGACCTGTTCCTCGAGGCGATCGACGGCGCCGGCATCGCGCCTGGCGATCCGCGCATGGTCGGGGAGGGCCGCTACCTCCCCGTGGAACCGCGTTCCGAGAGCCTGCGCGATCACATCTGGTGGGGATCCGGCTCCCGCGCGACCGCCGAGGAGACCGGCCGGAAGGGCCTCAACATGATGAGCTCGACGCTCGTCACCGAGGCAACCGGCCAGCCGTTCCACGAGCTGCAGCGCGAGCAGATCGAGCTGTTCCGCGCCGCCTACAAGGAGGCGGGCCACACCGGTACGCCCCGGGTGTCGGTGAGCCGCAGCGTCTTCCCCCTCATCAACGATCAGGATCGAGCGTACTTCGGGCTGCGCAGCGAGGAGAACGGCGACCAGATCGGCGTGATCGACGGGTTCCGCTCCACGTTCGGCAAGACCTACGCTGCCGAGCCCGACGTGCTCATCTCGCAACTGAAGCAGGACGAGGCCGTGATGGCGGCCGACACCCTCATGCTGACGATCCCGAACCAGCTCGGCCCGGAGTACAACCTTCACGTACTGCAGGCGTTCGCCGAGCACGTGGCGCCGGCCCTCGGCTGGAAGCCGAACACCGAGGGCCCGGTGCAGGGCGACCCGGTCTGAGTCAGGACTCATACGCCGAGGGGCGGGCATCATGACGATGCCCGCCCCTCGGCGTCTCCGCGTCCTTCTCAGCCCTCCTGGTCCGGCGGACCGAAGATGTTCTTCCCGTGCTTGTGCAGCAGGTTGTACGCATCCATGAAGGTCTGCGGCTGCTCATCGCCGGGCAGACCGTAACGTGCCAGCAGCAGACCGAGCAGACCCTCCGCCGGCGGAGTCAGCGGCTTCTTCGCGTGCGCGTGCGCGGGATGAGCCGCCTTCGACTCCGGATTCGGCGGCAGGAACCGGGACTGGGTGACCGGCCAATCCGAGGGGTGCCGGGGCTTGTCCAGGTTGACGACCTGGAACAGATCGTTCGCGGTCGCGTCTCGACGGGTCAGCGGCTTCAGGCCGTGCAGGCGGGTGAGGGTCGCGATGACGGATCCATGATGCATCTGGTCGTTGATGACGGTGCCCTTGCGCGTGTAGGCGGACACGGCGATCGCGGGCACACGGCATCCGAGCCGATCGAACGCGAAGCCCATCTCGCCTCTGCCCGCGTTGTCGGGCGGGGTGGCCTTGGGCGGTGCCACGTGGTCGTACGTGCCGCCGTGCTCGTCGAAGGTGATCAGCAGCAGCGTGTTGATCGCATTGGATCCCTTCGGAGACTTGCTCGTGCGGATCGCGTCGTAGATGTCGTGCACCAGGTCATCGCCGGCGCGCACATCGGAATAGGCGCTGTTGATCAGCGCAGTGTCCTCATCCGCCAGATCCGTCTCGCGGCGGCTGCCGAACGGCGGATGGAAGTCGTTGTGGTCGTAGATCATCCGCGGCTCGACGAAGGCGTACGCCGGCAGCTCGCCGTGCTCGACATCGGCGTAGAAGTCGTCCATCGTGCCGAAATGCTCGGTGCGCCAGAACTCCTCGAGCACCGGCGCGTGCAGGACACCGGTGAACGAGACCATCTGCACCTCGTCGAAGTAGATCTTCCAGCTGAGGCCCGCCTCCTCGAGGCGGTTGAAGATCGTCGGCGACTTCGGCGCGTCCAGCCACTTGGCGTAGTCGCCGCCCTCGTGGTTGGTGACCTGACCATGCGAGGTCGAGGCGTTGAAGAAGGAGCGGTTGCAGAAGGTCTGCGAGGGCACAGCGCAGAACCAGTGATCGAACACGGCGAACTCGCGGGCCAGGGTCGACACGGTCGGCAGCATCTCCGGCGAGAACGAACCCATGATGCGCGACAGCTCGTCCTGGGTCGGGGACTTGCCGTGCTTGAGACGCATGACGTTCACCATGTAGTCGGTGACGAAACCGGTCATCGTCGGCTCCGTGCCGGCGGCCGGCTCGTTGTAGGGGGCCGAGAGCCCCCCGTTGTAGAGCTCGGCGTTGCTGGCCGGGTCGATCGTGTTGTAGAGCTGCGTGTTGACGTGCGGATACATCTCGCCCGGATCCGGATCCGGCCAGGTCATGATGGTGTCGGTCGGACCCTCATAGACGTGCGCGTCGTAGCGCTGCCCGTCGAGCTCGTTGTAGTACTCCCCGAACGCCAGGCCCTCGAACGGCTGACTGTCGCGGGGCAGGTCATCCCGCGTGTAGAGGTAGCCGAGCAGGTTGTCGAAGGAGCGGTTCTCGCCCATGAGCACGACGATGTGGTCGAAACCCGGGGCGTGACGGGGCGCAAGGGCTCCGTAGTCGTCCATCGCCTCGTGGAACCCCTCGCGCTGGCCGAGGCCGTATCCGATCGCGGCGCCGCCGCCGCCGCCGACCACCGCACCGGCTGCGGTGAGGCCACCGATCCGGAGGAAGTCGCGACGGGAGCGGGAACCGCCCTGAGTGCCACCGTCCGCGCCGGTCTCCGTCGTGTCGGGCGTGCTCTCCGGCGCGTCGGCAGGCCCGCTCTCGGGCGCGGCGGACCCTGCGTCCGAAGCGGGGGAGTTCTTGCGTCTGTGCATGGCGCGATCCTACTGAGCCGTCGGGAGCGCGCTCGGGCGGTCGTCGTCGTCCTGGGGGATCGTCGGGAACGGCTCCTGGTCCGTCCACGGGGTATCCCTTAGACGGACCGCCCGCTCAGTGAGCCGTCGCGGAATGCAGGGCGATCAAGGCGCTGCGCGACGGGGTGCCGTACTTGCGCAGGATCTGTGTGGCGTGCACCTCGACGGTGCGGTGCGATACGCCGAGCTCTTCGCCGATCGCACGGTTGGAGAGCCCGCGCAGCAGACCCGTGAGGACGTCACGCTGGCGCAGGGACAGCGGCATCGCCGGTACGGGGGCGAGGCGTGGTGAGGAGGGTGCGGACAGGGGAGTCGCCATGGCCGCCGCGGCCCCTGCCCGCACCGCGAGGTCCGCGGCGAACATGTCCGTGACAGGGACCTCGTCGAAGCGTGACAGCGTTCGCGGACCGATCTCCCCGTAGGCGCGGGCGAGCTCCGCATCGACGCCGGGGGCACGTCCGAGGCAGGCTCGGACGTGCCCCGCGACGATGCCGGCGCCGGGCAGGATGAGCGGCAGAGTGGACGCGGTTCGCGCGATCAGTCGTGCGCCGGCGTCGAGGTCGCCGGCGACGACCAGCGCCGTGAGCTCAGAGACCGCGCGATGCGCCGCTCCCTGCGGGGACCAGCAGCGGTCCTCGCTCGCCGGGGACGAGAGCAGGGTCCGCGCGAGCAGGCTGTCGGCCGCGCGCGGATCATGGTAGGCCATCGCATAGACCTTCCCGAGCTGCATCAGCAGCATGCGATCCGCGGCGTTGCGGGTGGAGGCGACGAGAGTGCGGAAGATGAACTCGGTCTCCTCCGCGGAGTAGAGGGCGTCCGTCGGACCCGACTGCATCAGTCGAAGGGTGCGGGCCAGGTCGCTCGCCAGATCGTCGCTCGGATCGAGCTCGAGCGCACGGCGCACGCCTTCCTCGGCGTCGTCGAGGGCGCCGGCCCAGAACGCGCCGAGAGCCGCGGTCCTCCAGGCGCGGGCGGTGATGTCGCCGCCCGCCTCCGCAGCGATGCAGGCCACACGATGCGCCTCGGCGGCGGAGCCCGAGATCAGCAGCGCCTCGGCATGCGCGAGGAGGGGCACGGCAAGCTCCACGCGACGACGGTGGTCTGCGGCGACATGGTGCGGGGCGGCTGCAGGAGATCGTCCGCGGCGGAGTGCGGCGCGGGCGAGCGCCTCATGCGCCGCTCGCCGTTCGCCCCTCGTGGCGTCGTGCAGGACCTGAGACCGGATCCGCTCGTCGGCGAAGCGCGCACGTCCGCGGTCGACGCGCAGGAACCCCTGGGGGCGGCCGAACAGCAGCACGTCGATCTCGACTGCTGCGGCATCGAGCAGTTCGGAGAGTTGCACCTCGGGATCCAGTGCGGCGAAGAGGAGCACACGCAGCTCGGCCGTGCTCAGCTCATCCAGTGCTCCCGTCCTGGCGCTCGGCACCAGCGGCAGCGGATCCGGCAGGAGGGCGCTGCCGCGGAGCTGTTCCGGGGTCAGCACAGCGGCGATCTCTCCGATGATGCGCTCGTCCCCGTCGGCGTAGGCGGCGATCCGGCCTGCCACGTGTGGTGCGACCGCACGTCCGCCGGTCGCGATCCGCGCAATCCGCAGCGGCGTCGTCATGTGGTTCCTCCCATCGGGGTCCACTATCCCAGGAGTCGTCGTCGGATCCGGATCCGACCTCCCGGGATGAGACCGGAGCTGCGCGCACGGCACCCGCCGGGCGCGCCCCGGTACCCTGGAGACCATGCTCAACATGGCCGATTCCCTTGCGCGCCTGGGCGCCCTCGCCGAGAATCCGGTCGTGCGGACCCTGGCGACGGCGTTCGCCGAGGCCGGGTTCGACCTCGCCGTGGTGGGCGGTCCGGTGCGGGACGCGCTGCTCGGACGCCCCACGCACGATCTCGACTTCACCACGAACGCCCGTCCCGACGACATCCTCCGCATCGTCAAGCCGATCTCGACCACGCAGTGGGACATCGGCCGGGAGTTCGGCACGATCGGCGCCAAGGTCCCCTCGCCCGACGGCCCTTCCGAGCAGGTCGAGATCACGACCTACCGTGCCGACGCCTACGACGGCGTCACCCGCAAGCCGGTCGTCTCGTTCGGGGATGACATCGAGGGCGACCTCGTGCGACGCGACTTCACGGTCAACGCCATGGCGTTCCTGGTGCCGCAGCAGAAGCTCGTGGATCCGACCGGGGGAGTGGAGGACCTGCTCGTCGGCGTCCTGCGCACACCGACCACGCCCGAGGTGAGCTTCGGCGACGACCCGCTGCGCATGCTCCGCGCCGCCCGGTTCAGCGCGCAGCTCGGCTTCGGCATCGAGGAGCGCACGCTCGCCGCGATGTCGGAGCTGCGCTCGACGCTGAGCATCGTGAGCCCTGAGCGCATCCAGTCGGAGTTGATCCGCCTGCTGCAGTCCGACGATCCGGTGCGCGGGATCCGCGTGCTGGTCGAGACGGGGCTCGTCGACGAGTTCCTGCCCGAGGTGAGCGCGCTCCGGCTGGAGATCGACGAGCACCACCATCACAAGGACGTCTACGAGCACTCCCTGACGGCGCTCGAGCAGGCGATCGCGCTCGAGCACGCCCGTCACCCCGACGAGCCGGCCGACGCCGTGCTGCGTCTCGCCGTGCTGCTGCACGACATCGGCAAGCCGCGCACCCGCAAGCTCGAGGCCGGCGGCGTCGTGAGCTTCCACCACCACGACGTGGTCGGATCCCGGCTCGCCCGCAAGAGGCTGCAGGCGCTGCGGTTCGACAAGGAGTCGACCGACGCCGTGGCGAAGCTCATCGAGCTGCACCTGCGCTTCTTCGGCTACTCCGAGGGCGCATGGACCGACTCCGCCGTCCGTCGCTACGTGCGCGACGCCGGAGACCAGCTCGAACGGCTGCACATCCTCACCCGCGCCGATGTCACCACGCGCAACAAGCGCAAGGCGGGTCGCCTCGCCGCGGCTTACGACGACATCGAGACGCGGATCGCGACCCTGCGCGAGCAGGAGGAGATCGATGCGATCCGGCCCGAGCTCGACGGCAACGAGGTGCAGCGCATCCTCGGCATCGCCCCGGGCCGAGAGGTCGGCGAGGCATACCGGTTCCTGCTCGAGCTGCGCCTCGACGAGGGCCTCATCGGTCCCGAGGTCGCCGAGCAGCGCCTGCGCGACTGGTGGGCCGCGCGCGGCTGAGGCTCAGCGTGCCCTGACGACCAGCGGATCCGGGGCTTCTGGGATGCCGTTCAGCCGATCGCCAGGGTTGTTGCTGGTACGAAACTCAGTCGATTCAGGGGCTGGCGACCGAAGTCGCGGCCGTTGCCCCCGAATCGACTGAGTTCGACGCGCAGTCGGTCATGCACTGGACTTCGGCGGCCTCCTCGTGACGGGGGACTCCGTCGCCGCTGTCGCTGCGGTGTTCGCCGCGCAGTGCGGCTTCCACGAGGTGCGTGAGATCGATCGAGACGATCCGTGGCGCGGCCATCGCTCAGCCCGCCGGGGTCGGGGTCG
>NZ_PCOW01000017.1:0-83276 GCF_002979495.1 Microbacterium sp. MYb64
CGGGGTGGGCGGTGCCGGGTTTGGGGCGCCCCTTCACGTTTTGGGGCGCCGGGTACCAGGATTTCCCGGTCGGACGCGCGGGGACGCGCCCCAAACCCAGGGGCGGTGCCGGGAACCTGGTCTGGCCCGGATCTGGGCTGCCCCGGGTGAGCGAGCCCCGGTTTGGGGCGTGCTGTCTCGTTTTGGGGCGCACGGTGCCGGGATTTCGTGGCGAGGGGCGCCCCAAAACGAAGGGGTGCGCCCCAAAACAGGGTGGGTGCCCGGAAGAGGGCCGGATCAGGCGTTCACCGTCACGCCGACGGTGTGCCAGCCGGTTGCGCCGTCCGGGGCCGGGGGAGCCGTCTGCTCCGTCTGCACCGTGCCGTCGGCGCCGATCGCCCGGCAGCGGACCACGCGCTGACCTGCGGCGGCGCTCCAGGGGAGCCGCCACTGCACCCAGGTGTCGGCGGAGATCGCCGGGGCGAGCTCGGCCCGCTGCCACGGGCCGTCGTCGACCTGCACCTCGACCCCGGAGATCCCTTCGTGCGGCTGCCAGGCCACTCCGGCGATCACGGTGTCGCCCGCAGAGATCGCGCGGTTCGGGCGCGGCACGTCGATGCGAGAGGAGAGCTTGATCGGACCGCGGGGGGACCAGCCCCGGTCCGTCCAGTACGCGGTCGCGCGGTCGAAGCGGGTGACCTCCAGATCCGTGACCCACTTCGTCGCGGAGACGTATCCGTACAGGCCTGGCACGACCATCCGCACCGGGAAGCCGTGCTCGAACGGGAGCGGCTGGCCGTTCATGCCGATCGCGAGCAGTGCGTTGCGGTCGTCGGTCAGCGTCTCGAGCGGCGTACCGGCGGTGAAGCCGTCGACCGAAGTGGAGAGCACCATGTCGGCGTCGGCGGAGGGCTGCGCCTTCGCCAGCAGCTCGCGGATCGGGTAGCCGAGCCACAGCGCGTTGCCGACGAGGTCGCCGCCGACATCGTTCGACACGCAGGACAGGGTCGCCGCCGACTCCACGAGCGGCAGGGCGAGCAGTTCTTCCCAGGTGAGCGTGACCTCGTGCGCGACGAGGCCGTGGATGCGCAGCTTCCACTGCGCCGGATCCACCTGGGGGACGATCAGCGCTGTGTCGATGCGATAGAAATCGGCGTTCGGGGTGAGCAGCGGGGTGATCCCGTCGACCTTCAGTGCCGCGCCCGCGGGGACCGGCGGGGCCGGTTTCGCAGGCTTCGGCAGGTGCAGCGCCGAGCGCACGGCGCCGACGGCGACGGATCCCGCCCGGCCCGCGGTCGCGGCGACGGCAGCGAGTATGCCGATCGCCGCGGTGCCGATGGTCCAGGCGAGGAAGCGGCGACGGGAGGTGCCGTCGCCGACCGCGGTCGCGGCGTGCTGCGCCGAGCCCGAGCCCGCCGCCGACCCCGAAACCGCACCCGCCTCCGCGTTCGGCACAGAAGCAGGCTCCGGCAACCGTCGAACGAGCATCCGCAGCACGATGGCCGCGACGATTCCGGCCAGCAGCGCGGGCAGCCACGACAGAGGCGCGGCGTCGGCGCGCATCGGCGCGATCACGGCGACGACGACGCCCAGCACGACGAACCCGGCGACTCCCACGCCGCGCCAGCGTCGTTCGCCGAGTCCGAGCGCTGCGGCTGCGGCGAGCAGCACGATCGCGATCCCGGTGAGCAGGGCCGCCTTGTCCCCGGTTCCGAACCACGCGATCGCCGTGTCCTTCGCCCAGGAGGGGGCCGCGTCGATGAGAACGCCTCCGACGACCGCGAAGGGGCTCGACGACGGCGCGAGCAGCGTCGCCACGAGCTCACCGGCGCCGATGCCGAGCAGGGCAGCCGCGACGCCGGCCGCGGCGGCCAGTGCCCTGTCGCGCGACGCGGATCCGGTCATGTTCTCAGCGTAGGAACCTGAGCGGCACCGGGCGCGTCGAGATCACGGATTCGTAAGAAGTTCCCGGCATCAGTCCCTGGGGCGGGTGACGCGTCCGGTCGCGGCGAGCAGCGTCAGCGCGGCAGCGAACGCGATCAGCATCGTCGCGCCCATCAGGGTCGCCGAGACTCCGGCGTGCGACAGCAGCGGCGGCAGGAGCGCACCCAGCAGGGCGGCCATGGTGCCCAGCACGGCGGAGGCGGATCCGGCTCCGCGCGTGATGCGGGACAGAGCGAGCGCAGTCAGGGTCGGGTTGTTCACACCGTGCAGGCCGACCAGCACGAACAGGGGCGCGAGCAGCCAGGGCAGTGGGCTGTGCAGCAGTGCGCTCAGCAGGACCGCCGCGGCTGCCGCGGTCCCGATCATGAGCGAGGTCAGCACGATGCGGCGTCCGTCGATGCGGCGCTCGCCGGTGCGGCGGGCGAGGCGGCGGCTGATCCACGCGCCGAGCACGATGCCTCCGGAGTTCAGCGCGAAGATCAGTGCGAAGCCCTGCGCGTCGACGCCGAACTGGTTCTGCAGCACGAACGACGACATCTGCAGGTAGGCGAAGAATCCGGCGGAGGCCAGGCCGAGGGCGAGGGCGAACACCATGAACGGCCCGTTGCCGAGGGCCGCCCCGATGCCGCGCAGGTCGTTGCCGAGCCCGCCCGTGGTCCGCTCGGCGTGGGGGTGCGTCTCCGGCACGTACAGCGCCGCCGTCAGCAGCAGCAGTGCGCCGATCACGCCCAGCGCGACGAACAGGCCGCGCCAGTCCGTGAAGGTCAGCAGCGCGCCGCCCAGGAGCGGCGCGAGCACCGGCGCCGCGCCCGAGATCGCGGTCAGCGTGGCGAACCCGGCGGTCGCCTCGGAGCCCTTGTACACGTCGTGCACCACGGCGCGGGCGATCGCCATCCCCGCCGCACCGCAGAGCCCCTGCAGCAGGCGCACCAGGATCAGCAGCTCGATCGACGGCGAGACCGCGCACACGAACGAGGCGACCGCGAACCCCGCCACGGCCCACAGCAGCGGGCGGCGGCGGCCGTAGCGGTCGCTGATCGGCCCCCACAGCAGCTGGCCGAGGGCGAGCCCGATGAGGCACGCGCTCATCGTGACCTGCGCGAGGGCCTCGGTGGTGTGCAGGTCGCGGCCCAGCTGCGGGAGCGCCGGGATGTACAGATCCATCGAGAGCGGCCCGAACGCCGAGAGCGCGCCGAGCGCGGGAAGCAGCGAACGGCGGGCGCGCGCGTCGCCGGCCGTGACGGCGCCGCTCACGCGCCGTCGCCCGATCCGTCGCGCTTCGTCGCGTCGGCGCGGCGGGTGTCGAGGTCGGCGTCACCGGATCCGGCGCGGTCGAAACCGGTCCCGTCGGATCCGGTCCCGTCGGATCCGGTCCCGTCGAGGCGCTCGGTCCCCGGCGCGGTGCCGGTGCGCGGCTCGACCCGGATCGGCGTGGTCGCGCTCGTGATCGGCGGGACGAAGGCGCGCTGCATCGCCTCGACCACCCGCACAGGGCGGGTCTCGTCGAGGGTGAGCAGGAAGCGGGCGTCCTCCCGGCGATGCAGCCGCCCGGAGTGGAGCATCCAGCCGGCGCCGATCGCGAAGGACACGAGACCCGCGGCGCCGCCCACCATGATCGCGGCGCGCGGTCCGAAGGCGTCCGCCACCCAGCCCGCGATCGGGGCGCCGATCGGGGTCGCGCCCATCACGACCGCCATGTAGAGCGCGAGCACCCGGCCGCGGAGGGCCGGATCCGTCGTCGTCTGCACGTAGCCGTTCGCCGTCGTGAGCATGGTCACCGTGGAGAACCCCACGAAGACGAGCGTGATCGCGTAGGACACGTAGGTCGGCATCTGCGCGGAGACGATCGATGCGACGCCGAACCCTCCGGCGGCGATCATGAGCACCCGCACCCTGGCGCGATCGCGTCGGGCTGCCAGCAGCGCCCCGGTGAGGGACCCGATCGCGAGCACCGAGCTGAGCACGCCGTAGCCGTCGGCCTGCTTGTGGAACTCGAGCGCCATGGTCGAGGCGAAGATCGGGAAGTTCATGCCGAACGCGCCGATGAGGAACACCATCGCGAACACGACCAGGAGATCCGGGCGGCTGCCGACGTACCGCATGCCCACCATGAGCCCGCCCGCGCGACGGTTCTTCGGGCGGGGCATGAGCTCGCGGGTGCGGATCATGAGCAGCGCCACGATCATCGCGAGGAACGTGGCCGCGTTCGCGACGAAGACCCAGCCGGAGCCGAGGGCGACGATCGAGAGGCCGCCGACGGCGGGGCCGATCAGGCGTGCCATGTTGAAGGACGCGGAGTTCAGCGCGACGGCGTTCGACGCATTCTCCATCGCCACCATGTCGGATACGAACGCCTGCCGGGCCGGAGCGTCGAACGCGTTCGCGATGCCGAAGCAGGCGGCGAACACGAGCATCAGGGGCAGCGTCATCACGTGCGTGAGCAGCAGTGCTGCGACGCCGAGGGCGAGGAGCATCAGCGTGGTCTGGGTGACGAGCAGGATCCGGCGCCGGTCGAAGCGGTCGGCGACCCGGCCGGTGAGACCGACCAGCACCAGGGGCGGCCCGAACTGCAGAGCCATCGTCGCGCCCATCGCGCTGGCGTCGTTGTGCGTGAGCTCGGTGAGCACGACCCAGTCCTGCGCGGTCGACTGCATCCAGCCGCCGATGTTCGAGATGATCGCGCCGAAGAACCAGACCCGGTAGTTGAACACTCCGAAGGAGCGGAACATCTGGCTCACAGCTCGGCCAGCTTCCGCATCAGGATGCTCGCCTCATGCAGGATCCGCAGCTCGTCCTCGGTCAGGTCCAGCTCGGCGATCTCGGTCATCAGCAGCTGCGTGCGCCGCTCGAACGTCTCCACCACGATGGATTCACCCGCCGGGGTGATGTCCACATGGACGCGGCGGCGATCCTGGTCGTCGGGGATCCGGATCGCGTAGCCCTGCTCCTCGAGACCCGTCACGAGCGCGCTCATGGTCGGGGCGGTCACGCGTTCGCGGTCGGCGAGCGCGGTGAGGGAGTGGCGGCCGTGCGCGCGGAGCGCGGCGAGCACGCCGAGCTGGGCGTCGCTCATCGCGGTGTTGCGGCTGTCCACGGCGCGGACGGAGCGCAGACGGCGGGCGAGCCGGAACGTGGCGAGGCGCAGTTCGGTGGCGGTCTCGTGCAGGTTCTCAGAAGTCATTGCTTAGATAGCCTAACTAAGTATTCGACCTCGTGGGCGCGATCCGCGTCGCTCGTCGGCGGATCGGGCCCTGGCGTGCGGCGATCCGGAACAGCGACGCCGGTTATGCAAGCGGCTGAACAAATAACCAGCGCGTCCGTTCCGCTCGAGACGCCGACCGGTGAGAATGGACGAATGCCGCTCGCGCTCGAAGTCGCCGTCCAGGATGCCGCCGGGGTGCGCATCGCCCGCGAGATCGGCGCACGCCGCGTCGAGCTGACGCAGGCCCTCGCGCTCGGCGGGCTTACGCCCTCGCCGGCGACGCTCGAGCTCGCGGTCGAGGCCGCGGGGACGGGCGCGGGCCCGGAGGTGCACGTCCTGGTGCGTCCGAGGGCGGGCAGTTTCCACTACGACGCGGCCGAGATCGCGACCGCGGTGCGCGACGTGCGGTGGATGCTCGCGCACGGCGCCACGGGCGTCGTGATCGGCGCGCAGACCGCCGGCGGCGAGCTCGATGCGGACTCCCTCGCGCGACTGCGGGATGCGGCCCGCGAGGCGCGCGCCGACGCCCAGGTGACGCTGCACCGCGCGATCGATGCGACGCCGGATCCGCGGGCGGGGCTCGACGTCGCCCTCGCGCTGGGGCTCACCCGCGTGCTGACCTCGGGCGGAGCATCGGCCGCGCGCGACGGGCTCGGCGTGCTGCGCGCCCTCGTCTCCGCCGCCGAGGGGCGGATCGAGGTGATGGCGGGCAGCGGGGTCACTGCGGCGAACGCGGCCGAGATCGCCGCGACCGGTGTGGACGCGCTGCACTTCTCCGCCAAGCGCACGGTCGCCGCAGCCGGATCCGTGCGGATGGGATCCGCCGCGGACGACGGCGGCGGCCACGAGGTCACCGACCTCGCCGAGGCCCTCGCCGTGCGCGCCGCGGTCGGGCTCTGATCGCGTCATCTGCGGACCCGATCCGCGCGCGCCGGTCCGGATCCGTAGACTCGGGGCATGGCTGAGCCCCGCACCGCCGAGTTCACCGACGCACACGGCATCGCGATCGTCTACGACGTCCACCCCGCCGCCGACGGCGTCGCCCCCCGCGGCGTGGTCCAGCTGCTGCACGGCGTCGGCGAGCATGCCGGCCGCTACGGCGCGCTGATCGCCGCGCTCACCGCCGCCGGCTTCGCGGTCTACGCCGACGACCATCGCGGCCACGGACGCACGGGCATGAAGCAGCACGGCGACGCGGCGAAGCTGGGCCGGCTCGGCCCCGGCGGCATGCGCGCCGTCGTCGCGGACGAGTGGCAGCTGACCGAGCTCATCCGCGGCGAGAACCCCGGGCTCCCGCTCGTGCTGCTCGGCCACTCCTGGGGATCCTTCCTCGCGCAGATGGTCCTGAACGCGCACCCGGACGGCTACGACGCCGTGATCCTGACCGGATCGGCCCACCGCACTCCGACCGACCTCAACTCGATGCCGCTGAACGCGCGGTGGAAGGGTCCGGACGCGCACGGCCTGGAGTGGCTCACGCGCGACCCCGCGGTGTGGGACGCGTTCCGTGCCGATCCGCTGACGACCGAGGTGCCGCTGCTCAAGCTGTTCGGGCCGATCGAGGCCGCGCGACTCTACGGGCGCCCGGGCAAGGACTTCCCGAACGACGTGCCGGTGCTGCTCATGGTCGGCCGGGACGACCCGGTCGGCGGACCGCGCAGCGTGCACCGCCTCGCCGACGACTACCGCAACCGTTCCGGCCTCAGCGACGTGACCACGCTCGTCTACCCCGACGCGCGCCACGAGATCTTCAACGAGCTGCAGCAGGACGAGGTGCGGGCGGATCTGCTCGCCTGGCTCGACAAGCACATCCCGCGCCGCGACTGAGCCGCGGATCCGCGCCCGCACGCCGCCGCGTAGGCTGGAGCGGTGCACGGTGAGTACAAGGTTCCTGGCGGCAAGCTGGTCGTCGTCGACTTCGAGGTGACGGACGGCGTGATCGCCGACTTCCGTCTGGCGGGCGACTTCTTCCTCGAACCGGACGACGCCCTCGACGACATCAACGCCGCGGTCACGGGGCTGCCCGTCGAGACGGACGCCTCCGCGATCGCCGCGGCCGTGCGCGCCGCGCTCCCCGAAGGCGCTCAGCTGCTCGGGCTCACGCCCGAGGCGGTCGGCACCGCGGTGCGCCGCGCGCTCGTGACGGCCCCGGGCTGGGGCGACTTCGACTGGGAGATCCTGCACGACAAGGCGGTCTCGCCGCGCATGAACCTCGCCCTCGACGAGGTGCTCACCACGCGCGTCGGCGAGGGCCGGCGCCGTCCGACGCTCCGGATCTGGGAGTGGGACGAGTCCGCGGTCGTGATCGGATCCTTCCAGTCCTATCGCAACGAGGTGGATCCGGAAGGGGCCGCGAAGCACGGCTTCGACGTCGTCCGCCGGATCTCCGGCGGCGGCGCGATGATGATGGCCGCGGGCCAGATCATCACCTATTCGCTGTACGTGCCGGCGTCGCTCGTGCAGGGCATGACGTTCGCCGACTCCTATGCGTTCCTCGACGACTGGGTGCTGCAGGCGCTGCGCTCGCTCGGCATCGACGCGATCTATCAGCCGCTCAACGACATCGCCGGCCCGAGCGGCAAGATCGGCGGCGCCGCGCAGAAGCGCCTCGCGAACGGCGGGGTGCTGCACCACGCGACGCTCTCGTACGACATCGACGGCCAGATGATGACCGAAGTGCTGCGCATCGGACGCGAGAAGCTCAGCGACAAGGGCACGGCGTCGGCGGCCAAGCGGGTGGATCCGCTGCGCAGCCAGACCGGCCTCAGCCGTGCCGAGATCATCGAGCGGTTCAAGGACACGTTCCGCAGCATCACCCGCGCCGAGGACGGCGCGATCGCCGCCGACGAGTATGAGGCCGCGGAGGAGCTCGTGCGCACGAAGTTCGCCACCGAGGCCTGGCTGCACCGGGTTCCGTGAGCCCTCAGGCGAAGGCGAAGGCGGACCCGGTCGCCGAGCCCGTCGGACCTCCCGCCGCACCCGAGGTCCGTGCCGGATCCGTCGAGATCGTGCACGGCGAGGCGCTCGATGTGGCGAGGACCCTGCCGGACGGATCCTTCACGCTCGTCTACCTGGATCCGCCGTTCAACACCGGGCGCACGCAGGAGCGGCACGCGGTCTCGACCCGCCGGGCCGATCGTCCGGCGTCTGGAACTCAGTCAGATCCGGACCCGCATGCGGATGGATCCGCGGAATTCCGAGGATCCGCTGACGTGCCTGCGCAGAATCGACTGAGTTCCGAACGCGGCATCGCCGAGACACGCGCCCGCGAGGTGAATCACGGCTTCCACGGCCACCGGTACGAACGGGTCCGCGAGCTGCTGCACGCCTACGACGACCGCTTCGACGACTACGGCGACTTCCTCATGCCGCGCCTCGAGGAGGCCTGGCGGCTGCTCGCCGACGACGGCACGCTCTACCTGCACCTCGACTACCGCGAGGCGCACTATGCCAAGGTCATGCTCGACGCGGTGTTCGGCCGCGACTGCTTCCTGAACGAGCTCATCTGGGCCTACGACTACGGCGCCAAGCCGCGCACCCGCTGGCCCACGAAGCACGACACGATCCTGGTCTACGTGAAGACCCCCGGCGGGCACGTTTTCAACGTCGACGACATCGAGCGCGAGCCGTACATGGCGCCGAGCCTGGTCAGTGCCGCCAAGCGAGAGCGCGGCAAGCTCCCCACCGATGTGTGGTGGCACACGATCGTGCCGACCACGGGGCGCGAGAAGACCGGCTACCCCACGCAGAAGCCGGAGGGGATCCTGCGCCGCATCGTGCAGGCGTCGAGCCGACCGGGCGACCGGGTGCTCGACCTCTTCGCCGGATCCGGCACCACGGGCGCCGTCGCCTCCGCGCTCGGCCGGGACGCCCTGCTCGTCGACGTGAGTCCGGAGGCCGTGCGGGTGATGCGCCAGCGGATCCCGCACGCGAGCGTGCGCTGACTCTTCCCCGGGGTCGTTGAGCGAGGTTCGACAGGCTCAGGGACCGGCCGAAGGCGACCGAGACGCCCTTCGTCTCGTCGCTGCGCTCCTCGCTCAGGGACCGGCTCATGGATCGGTCCCTGAGCGCGCGAAGCGAGACGAAGGGCGCTCACTGGCGTCGGGGCCGACGGTGCTGCGCGAACGCCTCCGCCAGGGCGGCCCGGACGGCGCCGATCGCCTCCGAGGCGCGGGCCGATTCGCGCACCGCGGTGAACACCTCGCGCACGGGGGATCCGGGCAGCTCCGACAGCGTGACGTGCGCGGGGGCGTCGCCCCAGATGAGATCGGGCAGCATCCCGACCGCGTGGCCGGACTCGATGAGCCGCACGTGCGCCGTCAGATCCGCCGCCTCGAAGCGCACGTCGGGTTCGAACCCTGCGGCGCGGCACTGCTGCACGGCCCACTGCCGCGCGGCGGATCCGATCGGCTCCATCACCCAGGCGCGCTCCCGCAGTCGGGGGAGCGAGACCGCGTCCTCGCCGGGAGGCAGGACGAGGCGGATCGGGTCCTCGCCGATCAGCTCGTGGACGTTGCCCGCGTGCCGCTCGCGGGTGTGGCCCGGATACTGCTCGGCGATCACGAGGTCGAAGCGGCGCGCGGTCAGCTCGAACAGCCCCTCCTCGGGCGGCGCCTCAGTCATCTCGACGCGCAGGTGCGGGTGCGACCCGGCGACGGCGGTGAGCGCTGCGGGGACGATGGTCTCGGCGGCGGTCGGCATCGCGCTGATCCGCACGGCCTCGGCGGGCGCCTGGCTCAGCTCCTGCCTGGCCTGCTCGTCGAGCTCGAGGGCACGGGCGGCGTGCGCGGCGAGCACCCGTCCCTCGGCCGTCAGCCGGATCCGCCGCCCGTCCGGTTCGAGCAGGGCGACGCCCGCCTCGCGCTCCAGCAGCGCCAGTTGCTGCGACACCGTGGACGGGCTGTACGCGAGGGAGTGCGCGACCTCCGCGATCGTCCCGCGCAGCGCGAACTCGTGCAGCAGCCGCAGTCTCCGCAACTCGAACATGCTCTCTCCTTGCCTCGTGCTGACCGCGAGACTCCAACTCCGCGACGAGACTGCACTCCGTGCGCGCAGTCTCGTCGCCCAGATGGAGTCTCGCGGTCAGAGAACGGGTCCACAAACCATCGGATATACCGAAGATTATCCGTCATGAATGATCGCTTTTCCTGCAGGGAGATCGGATCCATGCTGGGAGCATCCCCGCGCGCGTGCGCGATCCCAGCGCGCGTGTGCGAACCCAGCACACGGCACCGAACCCACGAGGAACCATGACCGCCAACGAAAGCCCTGTCGGCACCGCAGCCGGCATCGACGATCTCTCCGCCCTCGCCGACGACGCCGTCGCCCTCGTCAAGAAGTGGCTCGTGGAGAGCCGCGAGGTCCCCGTCGACGCCGCGGGCGAGCGTCTCGCCGGCGTGCTGCGCGACCCCCACGGCCTCGACTTCACGGTCGGCTTCGTGGACGGCGTCGTGCGCCCGGAGGACCTCAAGGTCGCCGCCGCCAAGCTCAAGGAGCTCGTGCCGCTCACCCCGGGGTTCCTCCCCGCCCCGATGCGCGCCGCGATCGGCCTCGGCGGCGCGACCGCGGGCATGGTCCCCGGCATCGTCGTGCCCGCGGCCCGCACCGTGCTGCGCCAGATGGTGCGCCACCTCATCGTGGACGCCCGCGACGAGAAGCTCGGCAAGTCGATCGCGCACATCCGCGAGACCCAGGGCGTGAAGCTCAACATCAACCTGCTCGGCGAGGCCATCCTCGGCCGCGAGGAGGCCGCGCGTCGCCTGGAGGGCACCCGCCGCCTGCTCGAGCGCGACGACGTCGACTACGTCTCGATCAAGGTCTCGTCGACGGTCGCCCCGCACAGCCCGTGGGCGTTCGACGCCGCCGTCGAGGACGCCGCGGAGGCGCTGCTGCCGCTCTACCGGATCGCTCTCAAGGGCATGCCGGACGGATCCGCGAAGTTCATCAACCTCGACATGGAGGAGTACAAGGACCTCGACCTGACGATCGCGGTCTTCACCTCGATCCTCGACCGGCCCGAGTTCAAGACCCTCGAGGCCGGCATCGTGCTGCAGGCCTACCTGCCCGACGCCCTCGGCGCCATGATCCGCCTGCAGGAGTGGGCCGCGAAGCGCGTGGCCGACGGCGGTGCGCCGATCAAGGTGCGCGTCGTGAAGGGCGCGAACCTGCCCATGGAGACCGTCGACGCCGAGTCGCACGGCTGGCCGCTCGCGACCTGGTCGACCAAGCAGCAGTCCGACGCGTCGTACAAGGCCGTGCTCGAGTACGCGCTGCGCCCCGAGCACGTGACCAACCTGCGGATCGGCGTCGCCGGTCACAACCTCTTCGACATCGCCATGGCGTGGCTGCTCGCCTCCAAGCGCGGCGTGACCGAGGGCATCGAGTTCGAGATGCTGCTCGGCATGGCCTCGGCCCAGGCGCAGGTCGTCAAGCGCACGGTCGGATCCCTGCTGCTCTACACGCCGGTGGTGCACCCGGACGAGTTCGACGTCGCGATCGCGTACCTCATCCGCCGACTCGAGGAGGGCGCGTCGCAGGAGAACTTCATGTCCGCGGTCTTCGACCTCGACGCGGACCCGAAGCTCTTCGAGCGCGAGAAGGAGCGCTTCCTCGCCTCCGTGCGCAGCATGCCCACCGAGGTGCCGGGCACCAACCGGGTGCAGGACCGCACCGCTCCCGTGGCCCCCGGTCTCACGGACGGCTTCTTGAACGCCCCCGACACCGACCCGTCGCTCGCGGCGAACCGCACCTGGGGCGACGCGATCCGCGCCCGCATGAAGGGCTCCGAACTCGGCAACGCGACCGTCGCGGCGAACACCCTCGCAACTCCCGAGCAGGTCGACGCCGCGATCTCGACCGCCGTCGCCGCGGGCGAGGCCTGGCGGGCGCTCGGCGCCGAGGGCCGCGCCGCGATCCTGCACAGGGCCGGCGACGTGCTCGAGGCGCGTCGCGCCGAGCTGCTCGAGGTCATGGGATCCGAGGCCGGCAAGGTCATCGAGCAGGGCGACCCCGAGGTCTCCGAGGCGATCGACTTCGCGCACTACTACGCGGAGAGCGCCAAGGACCTCGCCGACGTGGATGGCGCGATCATGCAGCCGGTGGGGCTGACGGTCGTCACCCCGCCGTGGAACTTCCCTGTCGCGATCCCGGCCGGATCCACCCTCTCGGCACTCGCGACCGGATCCCCGGTCATCATCAAGCCCGCCCGTCAGGCCCGTCGCTCCGGCGCGGTCATGGTCGAGGCGCTGTGGGAGGCCGGCGTGCCGCGCGAGGTGCTGCAGTACGTGCAGCTCGACGGCCGCGACCTGGGCACGAAGCTCGTGAGCGACCCGGCCGTGGGCCGTGTCATCCTCACCGGCGGTTACGAGACGGCCGAGCTGTTCCGCGGCTTCCGCCAGGATCTGCCGCTGCTCGCGGAGACGAGCGGCAAGAACGCGATCATCGTCACGCCGTCCGCCGACCTCGACCTCGCCGCGAAGGACGTCGCGTACGCCGCGTTCGGCCACGCCGGCCAGAAGTGCTCCGCGGCGTCGCTCGTCGTGCTCGTCGGATCCGCCGCGAAGTCCGAGCGGTTCCGTCGTCAGCTTGTCGACGCCGTCCGCGCCTACGACGTGGGCGAGCCCAGCAACGGCTCCAACCGCATCGGCCCGCTGATCGGCCCGGCCGAGGGGAAGCTGCTCGGCGCCCTCACCACCCTGCACGCGGGTGAGAGCTGGCTGCTGCAGCCGGAGAAGCTCGACGACGCAGGACAGCTGTGGCGTCCGGGCATCCGCGACGGCGTCAAGCGCGGATCCGAGTTCCACCGCGTCGAGTACTTCGGCCCGGTTCTCGGCATCATGACCGCCGACTCCCTGACCGAGGCGATCGACGTCGTCAACGACATCGACTACGGCCTCACCTCGGGTCTGCACTCGCTCGACGAGGACGAGATCCAGACGTGGCTGGCCGCCATCCAGGCGGGCAACGTCTACGTCAACCGCGGCACCACGGGCGCGATCGTGCAGCGTCAGCCGTTCGGCGGCTGGAAGAAGGCCGCCGTCGGCGCCGGATCCAAGGCGGGCGGCCCGAACTACCTCGTGGGCCTCTCCGAGTGGACCGATGCTCCCGTCTCCTCGACGCGCGAGCTCGACGCGCTCGCGACCGGCGCGGTGGGTGCGCTGGCCGCCGCGGGCGACGCGGACGCCGACATCGCCTGGCTGCGTTCCGCGCTCGCCACCGACATCGACGCGTGGGCCGACGAGTTCGGCGTCGTGCGCGACGCGACCGGCCTCACCACCGAGCAGAACGCGCTGCGCTACCAGGCCGTGCCGGTCACGGTGCGCTCCGAGGGCGCCCGCGTCGCCGAGCTCGTCCGCGTCGTTGCTGCCGGTCGCCGCGCCCGTGCGCGGGTCACGGTCAGCACGGCGACCGCGCTGCCGGCCGCCGTCGCGACCTGGCTCGGAACGCAGGACGTCACGGTCGCGACCGAGGACGCCGCCGCCTGGGCCGCGCACGCGCAGCGCCTCGCGGCGCGCGATGGACGGGTGCGTCTCATCGGCGCCGCCGCGGCCGAGACGGCCGCTGCCGTGAACGGCTCGCCGAGCCTCGCGCTGTACGCGAACCCGGTGGTCGCCGCCGGCCGCGTGGAGATCCTGACGTTCCTGCGCGAGCAGGCGGTCTCGGTCACCGCGCACCGCTTCGGCACTCCGCACCGCTACGAGATCCCGCTGCTCGATCCGATCGCCTGATCGGATCCGGGGCACAGGCCCCGCATCGACCCGAACCCGCCGTCCCGCTCCCTGGGGCGGCGGGTTCGTCCTGTCTTCCCGGGGTCGTTGAGCGAGCACGGCCGAAGGCCGAGTGAGACGAAACGCGGCGCGCTCGCGAGATGCGCCGTTTCGTCTCGGTCGCCTGCGGCGTCCTCGGTCAACGAACGAGGCAGGCCTATGCCAGGGGCAGTGCTCCGTCGTAGGCGGTCGCCGACAGGGCGGGCTCGGCGGGGCCGGCGCCGAAGACGCGGGAGAGGCCCGGATCCGTGCGCCACTGCGGCCAGCCGGGATCGCCGTCCTCGACGAACCGGACGGCGGTGGTGTGCATTTCCGTCGCGAGGTGCTGCGGCGGGGTGGGCCCGGCCAGGCCCTCCACGAACGGATCGTCGAGCACGTCGAACCAGAACGGCACGTCGAGGCAGTGGCAGGACCAGCCCTTCGCCGGGGAGACCCAGGCGAAGCGATAGGCCCAGGTGGGCGCGTCACCCCGCGCCTGCGCGGCGCGCACCACGAGTGCGCGGAAGACCCGGTCCGTCACGAATCGTCCGAGCATAGCCGGGGTGCCGAGGCGGCGCTGCGGCCCGTTCGCGGCGAGGTAGGCGCGACGCGCGCCCCGATCCCGGCAGAGCAGGGTCAGCGCCAGTGCGGCGGGGATGAACCGCAGCACGCCGGGAGCCTGGTCCATGGTCATGGTGAACTCGTCGTCGGTCGCGCCGAGCAGAAGCGGCTTTTCGGCCCCGATCCCCGCCTGCAGCGCCGTGACGGCCGGGCGCGGTACGACCTCGCCGTCGACGACGGGTCCCCAGGGCAGCCCGTCCGCGAGCGGGGCGAGCAGTGCCTTCAACCGCGTCGCGCCGAGCAGTGCGGCCTTCGGCTGCGCGCGCTGCAGGGTGCGCTCCGGCACCGTGCGGAAGCCCGCGGCATCGGGCGCGCAGCCGAGCAGCACTCCGAGAGCTCGCGTGCGGCGCGCTGCCAGTGCCGGGTCGATGTCGGCCAGAGCCGGAGAGAAGGCCATCGCCGCGTGGAACAGGTGCTGCGCGCGCTCGAGGCCCAGCAGCGTCAGCACCGCGCCTGCCCCGGCGGACTGCCCCGCGATCGTCACGCGCGACGGATCCCCGCCGAACGCCGCGATGTTCCGCTGCACCCACTCGAGTCCCGCGATCCAGTCCAGCACCCCGCGGTTCGCGGGGGCGCCGGGCATCAGGCCGAAGCCGTCGAAACCGAGCCGGTACGACACGGTCACGGTCACCACGTCGTCGCGGTTGAACGCGGCGCCGTCGTACCAGGGGCTCGCGGGCGAGCCGTCGACGTAGCCGCCGCCGTGGATCCACACCATCACGGGACGGGATCCCCCGAGTGCCGGGCTGAAGACGTTCACGTTCAGCGTCGCGGCGCCGGGGATGCTGGGCTCGGGGATGAGCGTCTCGCCCTTGTCGCCGCGCTGCGCGGTGGGACCGAACGCGGTCGCATCGCGCACCTCCGTCCACGGCTCGGGCGGCTCCGGAGCGGCGAAGCGCCGTTCGCCCACGGGCGCCGCGGCGAACGGGATCCCGAGGAACGCTGCGGAGGCGTCCGGCGTGCCGGGCTCGCCCCGCCAGAATCCCCGGACGGGGCCGGAGTCGGTCCGGGCGAGAGGGGCGTCGACGGTCACCCGATCAGAGTATCGGCGGTCTCCTGTGTCGAACTCAGTCGAAACCGGTGCGTTCGGCGGGATTCTCGACGCGAGCGGCCGAGATCGACTGAGTTCGGAACGGACTGCGCGGCCGACTCGGCCCGACCTGCCTCTCTCAGGGCTTGAGCAGCACGAAGAACCGGTCGATGTCGGCGGCCATGTCGATGGTCGGATCCAGGATCCAGGCGTTCTGCAGGCCGTCGGCGAGGGCGTGGCCGGCGCGGATGATCCACTCGACGTCGAGATCGGCGCGGATGCGGCCTTCCCGCTGGTCCGCGAGGAGCGCCTCGCGGGCGACCGCGTGCACGGCCGAGGTGCGGTCGAGGAAGAATCCGCGGGCCGGGTGCTCGGGGTCTGCGGCCTCGGCGGCGAGGCGCGTGTAGAGCTCGACGAGTCCCGGCACGTCGGCGTTGTGCCGCACCACCTCGAGGAAAGACTCCGTGAACTCGAGGTCGTCGAACCGCTCGGTGTCGTGGGCGTCGCGGGCGCGGAGGATCTCGACGAAGAGCTCCTCCTTGGTGCCGAAGTAGTGCAGGAGACCTGCGGGGCTGAGGCCCACGGCGTCGGCGATCTCGCGCACCGAGGCGTTGCGGTAGCCGCGCCGGCCGACGATCTCGAGCGCCGCTTCGAGGATCTCCTCGCGCTTGACGACGCCCTTCGCGTACGCACCCCGTTTGGCCATGGGCCCAGAATATCCGGCCGTCACGAAACATGAACAATCTGTGGCTTTCGAGTCTCAAAAGCCTTGCACCGTTCGTGTTTCAGTGCGACAATCGTCCCGGATACAGAAACCAAACAAGATTTGGTATTCATGTCCGCACCCGACCTGCTCGATGAGGAGCCCTCATGACCATCACCCCTCCCGATCCCGCCGCCGGGATCGCGCCGACCGGACTCATCCGCGCCGAGGCCCCTGTCGCGGGAGATCCCGCAGCGAGCCCGCCCGCCACGAAGCGGCTGCTGCCCGGCCTGCTGGCTGCTTCGCTGACGCTGTTCGCGACCTATGGCGGACTCATCGCGATCCTGCTGCCGTCGCAGATCGCGGTCCTGGATCCCGCGCACAAGGTGCAGAACCTGGCGATCGTCACGACGACGTCGTTCGTCTTCACGCTCTTCGCGCAGCCTCTCGCCGGCGCGTTCAGCGACCGCACCCGGTCGCGGTTCGGCCGCCGTGCGCCGTGGATGGTCATGGGCGCGCTGGTCGGCGGCATCCTGCTGTTCGGCATGGGATCCCTCCAGGACGTCTTCTGGATCACGGTGTTCTGGGTGGCAATCCAGGTGGCCCTGAACTTCCTGCAGGCGCCGCTCACCACGATCACGGCCGACCGCTTCCCGCGCGCCAAGCGCGGCGGTGCGAGCGCCATGATCGGTCTCGGCACCCAGCTCGGCATGACCGTCGGCGTCATGATCGCCGCCGCGCTCGGCGCGCAGATCGGCATCGGCTACTCCGTCTTCGGCATCGCCGTGATCGTGGTCACCGTGCTCTTCGTCGTGCTCAACAAGGACTGGTCCTCGAAGAACGCCGCAGTCGCGCCGTTCCGCTGGGGCGCGTTCTTCCGCGGATTCTGGATCAACCCCCGCAAGCACCCCGACTTCGCCTGGGCGTTCGCGGCCCGCTTCCTGCTGATCCTCGGCTACTTCGCCGTCACCGCCTACCAGCTGTACCTGCTGACCGACTACATCGGGATGTCACTGGCCGAGGCTCAGGGCGCCACCCTCACCCTGACCTTGATCCCCCTGGTCCCTACGATGGCGGCGATCGCCCTCTCCGGCTGGTGGAGCGACAAGGTGGGACGCCGAAAGGTGTTCATCTACGCGGCGACCGTCGTGATGGTCATCGGGCTGTCGTTCCCGCTGATGATGCCGAACATGACCGGCATGATCATCATGAGCGTCGTGAACGGCATCGGCTTCGGCCTGTACATGTCGGTGGATGCGGCCCTCATGACCGAGGTGCTTCCCAGCGAGGGCACCGACGCCGGCAAGGACCTCGGCATCCTCAACGTCGCCACCAACATCCCGCAGGCGCTCAGCGCTCCGATCGCCGCCGTGATCATCGGATCCTTCGGCGGATACCCCATGCTGTTCGTGTTCGCGATGGTGTTCGCCGTGCTCGCGGCGATCGTCACCGCCCCGATCAGGAGCGTCAAGTAGCACCCGCCCCGGCGGGCGTGATCAGCCCCGCCCCGGCGCCACCCTCCACGAAAGGACTCCCAATGGAGAACACCCAGACCACCGCCGACGCGGGCGCCGCCGAGGCCGCTGCCGCGGATCACCCCGAGGTGCAGACCAGTGCGGGCCGCGTGCGCGGACGCTGGCGCGACACCACAGCCCCCGCATCGGGCCCGCGCGGGAACCTCCGTTCCGCGGCGTTCCTCGGCATCCCGTTCGCCGAGGCGCCGGTGGGCGAGCTGCGCTTCGCGGCGCCCGTGCCGAAGGCCCCGTGGCAGGGCGTGTTCGACGCCGCCGCGTTCGGTCCCACCGCGCAGCGGGGCGATCCCGGCGTGACGCTCATCCCCGAGCCGAGCGTGCCGGGGGAGTCGACGCTCAACGTGAACGTCTACACGCCGAGCCCTGAGTCGGCGACCGGTGCCGGACTGCCCGTGCTCGTGTATATCCACGGCGGCGGGTACTTCGCCGGGTCTCCGGCGAGCCCCTGGTACGACGGGCGCAACTTCACCCGCGACGGCGTGGTGACCGTGACGCTCTCGTACCGGCTCGGATTCGACGGCTTCGGATGGATCCAGGACGCACCGTCGAACCGCGGCGTGCGCGACTGGCTGCTGGCCCTGGAATGGGTGCAGCAGAACATCGCGGCTTTCGGCGGGGATCCGGCCAGGGTCACGATCTCCGGGCAGTCGGCCGGCGGTGGAGCGGTCATGACCCTGCTCGGCATGGAGAAGGCGCAGCATCTGTTCCACGGCGTCTACGCGATCTCCGGCGCCCTGGCCGACGTCTCGGCGGCCCGCTCGGAGGAGTTCGGCCGCCGCCTCGCCGCCGAGCTCGGCGTCGCGCCGACGCGTGCGGGTCTGGGCGCGCTGAGCGAGGAGCGCATCCTCGAGGTCCAGAAGAAGCTCACCGCCTTCGACGGCGGCGACATGGGCGACATCGTCGAGAACGGGCTACCGCTCGGTCCGTCCGTCGATGGCGATCTCATCCTGCGGCCCACGCCGGAGTCGTTCCGCGAGGGCGTCGGATCCGACAAGCCGCTCGTGCTCGGCGCCACCGACGACGAGTTCACGATGGCCACGGCCGATGCCGGCAAGGCCATGGCGCTCGTGCCGAAGGGGATGCTGCTCGGCAAGCTCGGCGTGCCGAAGGAGGCGCGCGCTCCCTACCTCGCGGCCAATGCCGATGTGGTGGCGAAGGGCAAGGCGCGCTTGGCGGGCCGCGTGCTGACCGACCGGATGTTCCGCGTCGCGATCCTGCGGATCGTCGCGGATCGGGGCGCTGCCCCCACCTGGGTGTACCGGTTCTCCTGGCCGTCGGGGCACTTCGGCTTCGCCGAGCACTGCCTCGACGTGCCGTTCTTCTTCGACTGCCTGGACGGCCCCGCGATGGAGCCGCTCGCCGGCCCGAACCCGCCGCAGACCCTCGCCGATGAGGTGCACGCCGCCGCCGTCGCGTTCATCGTGGACGGCGATCCCGGCTGGGCGCGGTACGGCGCGGCGAAGATCGCGCGCGTGTACGACACCCCGTCCCGGGAGGAGGCGGATGCGTACGCCTCGGTGCGCCCGCTGCTCTAGCCCCGGTCGTTGAATGCGCCTTCGTCTCGCTGCGCTCGCTCAGGAACCGTTCTTCGAACCGGTCCCTGAGCGCCCTTCGTCTCGCTGCGCTCGCTCAGGGACCGATCCGCTGGCCGGGTTGGCGGTCAGCGCCGATCGGGCGACCGCATGAGGTTGAACAGTGTCTCGATGAGCACGACCATGTCGAGCTCAGGCTCGACGAGCAGCTGCATCTGGGCGCCGTCGGACACGGCCTGCAGGAGCCTCGCGGCGAGCATCGGGTCGATGTCGTCGCGGATTTTGCCCTCGCCCTGCGCGTCGGCGATGGTCCCCGCCCAGCGCTCGCGGAGGCCGGCGCTGCGCTCGGCGAAGAACGCGCGGGACGGGTGCTCGGGGTTCGCGGCGTCGGCCGCGAGGCGGGTGAACAGTTCGACGAGCCCCGGCACGCGCGCGTTGTGCCGCACGATGTCGAGATAGCCGTCGCGCATCTCCTCGAGCGTCGCGGCATCCACGGCGCCGGAGTGACCCGCCATGTCGACCTCGTCGCGCGTGCGCAGGATCTCGACGAACAGCTCGTCCTTGCTGTCGAAGTAGTGCAGCAGGCCCGCCTGGCTGAGTCCGACCTCGTCGGCGAGCTCCTTCACGGAGGCGCCGTGATAGCCCTCGCGGGCGACCACCGCAAGAGCTGCGCGCAGGATCTCCTCGCGCTTCGCGATCCCCTTCGCGTACGAACCTCGTCGTGCCATGACCCGAGACTATCCCGGCGTTGTGCCCTTTCCTCCAAAAACCGAGTAACGCTTGCTTTCTGTTCCAGAACCTGATCGACTGGCCCTGCCCGTCACCCGTGAGTCGTCCACGAAGGAGTCGACAATGACATCGCCCCGCGATCACCTGCCCGAGCTCAGCACCGAGGAGAAGGCCTCGCTCACGAGCGGCGCCGACTTCTGGACCCTGAAGTCCATCGACCGCATCGGCGTGCCGTCGATCATGGTCACCGATGGCCCGCACGGCCTGCGCAAGCAGGCCGCGGACAGCGATCACCTCGGCCTCAGCGAGAGCGTTCCGGCCACCTGCTTCCCGCCGGCATCCGGGCTCGGAGCCGCCTTCGATCCCGAGCTCGCCGAGCGGGTCGGCGTCGCGCTCGGCGTCGAGTCCGCGATCGAGGACGTCGCCGTCATCCTCGGCCCCGGCATCAACATCAAGCGCTCGCCGCTCTGCGGGCGCAACTTCGAGTACGTGTCGGAGGATCCGATCGTCTCCGGCGTCATCGGCGCGGGGCTCGTGAAGGGCATCCAGTCGCAGGGCGTGGGCTCGTCGCTCAAGCACTTCGCGGCCAACAACCAGGAGTTCGAGCGGATGACCGCGTCGAGCGACGTCGACCCGCGGCCGCTGCGCGAGATCTACCTGCGCGGGTTCGAGCGCGTCGTCAAGGACGCGCAGCCGTGGACCGTGATGTGCTCGTACAACAAGATCAACGGCGTCTACGCCTCGCAGGATCCCTGGCTGCTCACGCAGGTGCTGCGCGACGAGTGGGGCTTCGAAGGACTCGTCGTCTCCGACTGGGGTGCGGTGAACGACCGCGTCGCGGCGCTCGTCGCGGGTCTCGACCTGGAGATGCCCGGCAGCGACGGCGGTCCGGACCGCGCCGTGGCCACGGCCGCGGGATCCGACCCTGCCGTCGCTGCTGCGCTGGACGCCTCGGCCGGCCGCGTGCTCGACCTCGTCGGCCGCGCTCAGGCCCGCCCTGCCGTCGCCGGCCCGCTCGACGTCGATGCGCACCACGCCCTGGCCCGTGAGGTCGCAGGACGCTCGATCGTGCTGCTCAAGAACGATGCGGTCGACGGTGCGCCGCTGCTCCCGCTCGCCGACGGCGCTTCGATCGCGCTGATCGGCGAGTTCGCCCGCACCCCGCGCTTCCAGGGCGGCGGCTCCTCGCACATCAACCCGACCCGCGTGGACTCTGCGCTCGACGCCCTGACGGAGGCCGCCGGAGACCGGGTCGCGTTCGCGCCCGGCTTCGCGTTCGACGCCGCGGCCGAGGGGCAGGACGCCCTCCGCGACGAGGCCGTGGCGCTCGCCGCCGCGCGCGACGTCGCCGTGGTCTTCCTCGGACTCACCGATGCCGAGGAGTCCGAGGGCTTCGACCGCGACCACATCGACCTCGCTGCGCACCAGCTCGCCCTGCTCGACGCGGTCGTCTCGGCGAACCCGCGCACGGTCGTCGTGCTGTCGAACGGCTCGGTCGTGGCACTGCCCTTCGCCGACCGGGTGCCCGCGATCCTCGAGGCGTGGCTGCTCGGTCAGGCCGGCGGATCCGCGACCGTCGACGTGCTGCTCGGCGCGGTGAACCCGTCGGGCCGCCTCGCCGAGACGATCCCGCAGCGCATCGAGGACACCCCGGCGTTCGGCAACTTCCCCGGCTCGAACGGGCACGTGCGCTACGGCGAGGGCATCTTCGTGGGCTACCGCTGGTACGACGCCCGCGACATGGCGGTGACCTACCCGTTCGGACACGGCCTGTCGTACACGTCCTTCGCGTACGGCGCGGTCTCCGCCGAGGTCACGCCCTCGGGCGACATCACGGTGACCGTCCCCGTGACTAACACCGGATCCCGCGACGGCCGCGAGGTCGTGCAGGTCTACGTCGCGCCCGTCGCCTCCGTCGTGGAGCGCGCCCCCCGCGAGCTCAAGGCGTTCGCGTCGGTCGAGATCGCCGCGGGAGCCACGGCCGACGTGGTGCTGACCGTGCGCCGCGAGGATCTCGCGTACTGGGACATCCGGGTCGACCGCTTCGTCGTCGAGGGAGGCGCCTACCGCGTCGAGGCCGCGGCGTCGAGCCGCGACCTGCGCGGATCCGCCACGGTCGAGGTCGCGGGCGACGCGGTCCTGGTGCCCCTCACCCCCGAGTCCACGCTGGCCGCAGTGTTCGCGCACCCGGTCGCCGGTCCGATGGTCGCCGGCGCGTTCGCCGCGCTCCAGGAGCAGTTCGGCGGCGAGGGCGACGGCATCATGTCGGGCGAGGCCATGGCGAAGATGATGGGCTCGTTCCCGATCGGACGCCTCCCCGCGTTCGGCTGGGGCCTCGACCGCGACGGCGTGGACCAGCTCCTCACCGCCGCGAACGCCCCGCAAGGATAGTCCGCGCTTCTGCAGTACGGAACGCGGTCTCTCTTCGGGGAGGCCGCGTTTCGTGTGGGGGCGGTGATTGCGGGTGGGGGTGCGGGATCCTGCCGACGCGATCCGCCAGTGCACGGGATCCTGTCGAGTGCACGGGGTCTTGGCGCGAAGGAGCGGTGCACTCGGTAGCGAGCCGTGCACTCGGCGAACAGCTCATGCGCGATGCCGCCGGGTGCACCGGATCCTGCCCAGTGCACCGGATCCTGCCGAGTGCGCGGGATCCTGCCGACGCGATCCGCCAGTGCATGGGAACCTGCCGAGCGCACGGGCTCTTGACGTGACGGAGCCGTGCACTCGGCAGCAAGTCGTGCACTCGGCGAGCGGCGTCGGCAGCAAGCCGTGCCCTCGGCGAGGAGCGTCCGGGGCTCAGCCGGCGTTGCGGCGGGCCTCCCAGCCCGAGCGCACCATCTCGTCGACCGTGTGGCGCATCCGCCAGTCCAGGTCGCGCGCGGCGAGCTCGCCGGTCGCGACGATGCGGTCGGGGTCGCCGGGGCGGCGCGGGCCGATCTCGGGCGTGAAGGCGATGCCGGTCACGCGCGCCATCGCGTCCATGATCTGGCGCACCGAGAGCCCGTCGCCGGAACCCAGGTTGTAGGCCGCCTCGATCGGCTGCCCCGCGATCATGCGCTGGGCCGCGGCGACGTGGGCGAGCGCGATGTCGTCGACGTGCACGTAGTCGCGCACGTTCGTGCCGTCCTCGGTGGCGTAGTCGCCGCCGTTGATCCGCGGAGTCTCGCCGGCGAGCAGCTTCTCGAACACGATCGGGAAGAGGTTGTGCGGGCTCGCGTCGTAGACGGACGGATCCGCGGATCCGACCACGTTGAAGTAACGCAGCGAGGTGTGGACGAGCGGGTTCTCGGATCCGGCCGTCGCGACGGCCTCGTCGCGCAGTAGCCATTCGCCGATGAGCTTGGACTCGCCGTACGGGCTCGCCGGACGCTTCTCCGTGTCCTCCACGACGAGGGGCACGTCGGGCGTGCCGAACACCGCCGCGCTCGAGGAGAACACGATGTTCGCGACGCCGGCGGCTGCCATCGCCTCGAGGATCACGCGCGTGCCCTCGACGTTCTGCGCGTAGGTGTGCAGCGGCCGCTGCACCGAGACCCCGGCGTACTTGTAGCCGGCGACGTGGATCACGCCCTGCACCTCGTGCTCGCGAAGCGTGTTCTCGACCAGCTCCCGGTCCAGGATGCTGCCTCGCACGAAGGCCACGCCCTCGGGCACGAACGAGGCGACTCCGCTGGACAGATCGTCCAGGACGACCGGCGTCAGACCGGCCTCCGAGAGAGCGCGGACGACGTGCGATCCGATGTAGCCGGCGCCGCCGGTGACAAGCCAGGACATGGGTCTCCTTCCGCCGCGCGGATGCGCGGGGTCTCATTCTTCCGGGGCTTCGCTGGGGGATCCCCGGGCGGATCCGGATCCACGCTCCCATCGCAGAGGATGTCGGAACCCACTGCTCCCGTCGCGAAAGCTGTCGCTATCAGGCGTGCAGAGCGGCAGTTCTTGCGACGGGAACGGCGAGGAACCCGGATCCGGCTCGGGGGTGGATCCCGCGGGCTCAGACGTCGCGGCGCGGGCCGGCCGACGGCGTCACCGTGAACAGGTGCGGCGCGGCGAAGCCGGCTGCGGCGAAGGCGGCGCGCACGGCTGCCGACACCTCGGGCACAGCATCGCGCTCGACGAGTGCGATCGCGGCGCCGCCGAAGCCGCCGCCCGTCATGCGCGCGCCGATCGCGCCGTGCGCGAGGGCGACGTCGACCGCGGTGTCGAGCTCGGGGATCGAGATCTCGAAGTCATCCCGCATGGAGGCGTGCGACGCGACGAGCAGGTCGCCGATCGCGCGCGGACCGTGCGCGGCGAGCGCGGCGACCGTGTCGAGCACGCGCTGGTCCTCGGTCACGACGTGCCGCACTCGGCGGAAGTCGACGTCGTCGAGCAGCTCCGCGGCACGCGGCAGATCCGCTGCGGTCACGTCGCGCAGCGCCGCCACCCCGAGCGCGGAGGCCCCGCGTTCGCAGGATTCGCGGCGCTCGCGGTAGCCGCCCGTGGAGTGCGCGTGCTTCACGCCCGTGTCGATCACGAGCACCTCGAGCCCCGCCTCGGCGAACCCGAGCGGGATCGAGCGGGTCTCGAGCGAGCGGCAGTCCAGGAACACCGCGGCGTCGGGCCGCCCGAGCATCGACGCCATCTGATCCATGATCCCGGTGGGGGCGCCGACGGCCTCGTTCTCGGCGCGGCGGCCCGCCTGCGCGAGCGCCACCGGATCCAGACCGAGACCCCAGAGCTCGTTCAGCACGGCGCTCGTCGCGCCCTCGATCGCCGCCGACGACGAGAGCCCCGCCCCGACCGGCACGTCGGAGGCGATCGCGATGTCGACGCCCGCGAAGGTGCCGGCGGCCCACGCGGGCACCAGCGCGCGCAGCGCCCAGGCGACGCCGAGGGGGTACGCCGCCCATTCGGGCACGGCGGATGCCTGTTCCTCGACGGCGCCGGTGGCCGCCGCGCCGGTGGCCGCGCTGCGGGTGCGGTCGGCCGGGAAGAGCGCCTCGAGGTCGTCGAGCGCGACCTCGACCGGTTCCGTCGCGAACGTGGACGCGACGCGGATCCGCCCGTCGGTGCGCAGCCGTGCGGCGGCCGCCGTGCGGTGCTGGATCGCGAAGGGCAGCACGAATCCGTCGTTGTAGTCGGTGTGCTCGCCGATGAGGTTCGCGCGCCCCGGCGCCGACCAGACGCCCGCGGGCTCGGATCCGGTCAGTTCGCGGAACAGGGCCCCCGCGGCGGTGACGGCGGAGGGGGCGACGACGGCGGAGGGGGTGCCCCCGCTGGCCGCGCTTGCGGCGTCGGAGGGGGCGGCGGTGCGGGCAAGGGTCATCGGGTCTCCTCGGGAGGGTCGGTCTGCCGACCGTGTCCCACTTCTGGGTCAGGCGGTCGGGGTCGGGACGGACGCGATCGCATCCCTCAGGCGCGCGGCGGCGTCCTCTGGGAGGATCTCTGCGGTCCACGCGGACATCGCGGATTCGGATCCGGCCAGGAACTTCAGCTTGTCGGCGGCGCGGCGCGGGCTGGTGAGCTCGAGGCGCATCCGGATCTCGTCGCGTCCGACGTGCACGGGCGCCTGATGCCACGCCGCGATGTACGCGGTGGGGGTCTCGTAGAGCGCATCCACCCCGCGCAGCAGGCGGAGGTAGAGCGGGGCGAGCTCGTCGCGCTCGGCGTCGTCCAGCGCGGAGAAGTCGGGCACGTGGCGGTGCGGCATCAGCTGCACCTCGAGCGGCCAGCGCGCGGCGAACGGCACGAACGCGGTCCAGTGCTCGCCCTGCAGGACGACGCGCTCGGAGCGCTGCTCGGCGTCCAGGATCCGCTCGAACAGGTCGGCGCCGGTGCGGGCGATGCTCTCGCGCAGCCGCTGTGTGCGCGGCGTGACGTAGGGGTAGGCGTAGATCTGCCCGTGCGGGTGGGGGAGCGTCACGCCGATCGCCTCGCCGCGATTCTCGAACGGGAACACCTGCTCGATGCCGGGCAGGGCGCTCAGTGCCGCGGTGCGGTCGGCCCAGGCCTCGATCACGGTGCGCGCGCGGGTGACGGACTGGGTGCCGAAGGATCCGGCGTGCTCTGGACTGAAGCAGACGACCTCGCATCGGCCCACGCTGGTGCGAGTGCGCTCGAGCCCGATCGCCTCGAGGTCGTCCAGGCCGCGCGGCGGATCGAGCGCCTCCGGAGCGGTGCCCACGGCCTCGGCGAGGGCGGGACCGAACGACGGCGAACGGTTCTCGAACACCGCGACGTCATAGCGCGACGGCACCTCGGAGGGATTCGTCGAGGACTGCGGCGCGAGCGGATCCGCGTCAGCGCTCGGCATCATGACCCGGGTCTGGCGCTTCGTCGCGAACGTGATCCAGTCGCCGGTGAGCACATCCTGTCGCATCGTCGCGGTATCCGGGCGCGGGTCCAGCGTGCGGGCGTCGATCGAGCGCTTGGCGGGGAGGGTGGATCCGGCGTCGTCGTAGTAGATGAGGTCACGGCCGTCGGCGAGGTGCGTGGCGCGCTTGACCACGCCGGCGGAGAGCGCGGTGGTCTCGGCTTCGACGAACTCGGGAGCGATTTCCATGTTCACGTAAACACGATAGGGCACGCGGCGTGATAGCGTCAACAATCCTGAGGTCGGTACACGCGGGACCGGCGGGTGAGAGGCGGGCCGATGCCGAAGCGCGACGACGAGCTCGAGGAGCTGCGGCGAGTCGAGAGCGGGACGCCGTCCGCCCCCGTGCGTCGCGGACCGAAGCCGACCGGGCGCGTGTCCATGGCGATGGTCGCCGCGCGCGCCGGAGTGTCGGGGCAGACGGTCTCGCGAGTCGTGAACGACAGCCCGCGAGTGGATCCGGCCACCCGCGAGCGGGTCGAGGAGGCCATGGCCGAACTCGGCTACCGCCCGCACCGCGCTGCGCGGGCCCTCCGCACCGGCCGCTCCGAGACCCTCGGCGTGGTCGCGCAGACCCTCGCCACGGTCGGCAATTCCGCGCTGCTCCAGGCCGTCGCCGAGGCGGCGGAGGCGCGCGGGTACGCGCTCGCGGTGGTGACGCTCGGCTCGGCGGGGCGGATCGCGGAGGCCTTCGACCGGCTGCACGACCAGGGCGTGGATGGGGCGATCGTGCTGAACGAGGCCTCGGCGCTGGCTCGCGACGCGGATCCGGCCGGGCTCGCGCTCGTCGTCGTGGACGCCCCCGCCGATCCGCGATTCGCCGTCATCGGCACGGACCACGCGGCGGGCGCCCGGGCGGCGACCGCGCACCTGCTCGACCGGGGCGCGACGACCGTGCATCACCTCGCCGGGCCCGAGGGTTCGTTCGCCGCCGCGGAGCGCGAGCGCGGCTGGCGGGAGGAGCTCGCGGCGCGGGGACTCCGGATCCCGGATCCGCTGCGCGGGGACTGGAGCGCGGGATCGGGCCACGATCGCGGCCGAGTGCTCGCCGCCGATCCCACGGTCACCGCGGTCTTCGCCGCGAACGATCAGATGGCGCTCGGCCTGCTGCGCGCTCTCGCCGATGCCGGCCGCGGGGTTCCCGAGGACGTCGCCGTCCTGGGCTTCGACGACATCGCCGACGCCGCCGAGTTCCGTCCGCCGCTCAGCACGATCCGGCAGGACTTCGCCGCGCTCGGCGAGCTGGCGGTGCGCCTCGTCGTCGACCGCGTCGAGGGCCGCGGTGCTTCGGATCCCGCGCTGCTCACCCCTGCCCTGCTCGCCCCTGCGCTGATCCGCCGAGCGAGCGCCTAGCCTTCCGGCTCCTCCCTCTCCCCACTTTCGAGTCGTCCCCGTGAGCGGAGCCTCCGGCGTGCGCTGATGGGGACGACTCGAAAGTGGGGCTGGTCCCGCCGTGCCCCGGGTGCCCCCACCTCCGAGTCGTCCCCATGAGCGGACCCTATGGCGTGCGCTGACGGGGACGACCCCGAATGTGGGGCGGTCCCGCCGTGCCCTGCGTGCTCCCACCTCCGAGTCGTCCCTCTGAGCGGACCCTATGGCGTGCGCTGACGGGGACGACTCGGAAGTGGGGCGGCACCTAGCCTGTGCGGGACGCCCCTTGCGGCGGGTGGATTCTCGTGTCACCATGGTCTGGAAAGCGCTTACCGAAGCGAGCGATGCAACGGCGAGCCAGCAACGTCACAGCCGCAGCAACACAGCAACATCGCACGCACACGCAACCGGCGAGGCCACGAGGGCCGCCGAGGCAAGGAGAGGGGACACCGTGTCCGAGACGACCACCCGCGAGATCGGCATCATCATGAACGGCGTCTCCGGGCGCATGGGCTACCGCCAGCACCTGGTGCGCTCGATCCTCGCGATCCGCGAGCAGGGCGGCATCGAGCTGCCCGACGGCAGCCGCGTCACGGTGAAGCCGATCCTCGTCGGCCGCAGCGCGCAGAAGCTCGCCGAGCTCGCCGCCAAGCACGGCATCGAGGACTGGACGACCGACCTCGACGCCGCGCTCGCGGATCCGCAGTGGGAGATCTACGCCGACTTCCTCGTCACCAAGGCGCGCGCGACCGCGATCCGCAAGGCCATCGCCGCGGGCAAGGCGATCTACACCGAGAAGCCGACCGCGGAGTCCGTCGCGGAGGCGCTCGAACTGGCCCGCCTCGCCCGGACCGCCGGCGTCAAGACGGGCGTCGTGCACGACAAGCTCTACCTTCCCGGTCTGCAGAAGCTCAAGCGCCTCATCGACTCCGGCTTCTTCGGGCGGATCCTCTCCGTCCGCGGGGAGTTCGGCTACTGGGTGTTCGAGGGCGACTGGCAGCCCGCGCAGCGCCCCAGCTGGAACTACCGCACCGAGGACGGCGGTGGCATCATCAGCGACATGTTCCCGCACTGGAACTACGTGATGGAGAACCTGTTCGGCGAGGTCAAGAGCGTCTATGCGCAGGCAGCGGTGCACATCGCGGACCGCTGGGACGAGAACGGCGAGCCCTACACCGCCACCGCCGAAGACGCCGCGTACGGCATCTTCGAGCTCGAGGGCGGCATCGTCGCCGAGATCAACTCCAGCTGGACCGTGCGCGTGAACCGCGACGAGCTGGTCGAGTTCCAGGTCGACGGCACGCACGGATCCGCCGTCGTGGGCCTGTTCGGCGCCAAGATCCAGCACCGCAACGCCACCCCGAAGCCGGTGTGGAACCCCGACCTCGCCGACGCGCACGACTACGACGCGGACTGGGCCGAGGTGCCCGTGAACGACGTGTTCCTCAACGGCTTCCGCCAGCAGTGGGAGGAGTACCTCGCGTCCTACGTGCTCGGCACCGACTACGCGTTCGACCTGCTCGCGGGTGCCAGGGGCGTGCAGCTCGCAGAGGCGGGGCTGCAGTCCTCCGCCGAGGGCCGCAAGGTCGCGCTGCCCGCGCTGAGCCTGGACTGAGGCCGGCCATGACGACGATCCGCCTTCTCGCGGCGACGGGGGAGACCTCAGACGCCGCCCTGAACGACTCCGGGGCGTACGCCCGTCCCGCCTCGCCGCTGCAGAGCCGCGTCGCCTACGCCGCGGCGCACGTCGTACCCAAAGCGCATGCCGACAACACCCCGGGGCAGCCGGCCGACATCGACTGGGACGCCACGCTCGCGTTCCGCCGCAACGTGTACTCGTGGGGCCTCGGCGTCGCCGACGCCATGGACACCGCGCAGCGAAACATGGGGCTCGACGCGGCGGCCACCCGCGAGCTCATCGCGCGCAGCGCCGAGGTCGCGCGGGAGGAGGGCGGATCCGTCGTCGTCGGCGTCAACACCGACCACGTCGACGAGGAGCGCATTCCGCTGCAGCAGGTGATCGACGCCTACGTCGAGCAGCTGCACTTCACCGAGGAGCAGGGCGCGGGTCCCGTGCTGATGGCCTCGCGCCACCTCGCCCGGGTCGCGGAGTCGCGCACCGACTATCTGCGCGTCTACGCCGCCGTGCTGCAGCAGGCGACCACCCCGGTCGTGCTGCACTGGCTCGGCACCGCGTTCGACCCGCAGCTCGAGGGGTACTTCGGATCCGGTGACTGGCGCGACGCGTCCGGCACGCTGCTGCGGATCATCGCCGAGAACCCGGGCAAGGTCGCGGGCGTCAAGATGAGCCTGCTGAACGCCGAGTCCGAGATCGCGGTGCGCGCGCAGCTTCCGGACGGCGTGCGGATGTTCACCGGCGACGACTTCAACTACGTGGGGCTGATCGGCGGGGACAGCCTGAACTCGGTTCCTGAGCGAGCGAAGCGAGACGAAGGACACTCCGACGCGCTGCTCGGCGCGTTCGCGGCGATCACCCCGGTCGCCTCGGCGGCGATCCAGGCGCTCGACGCGGGGGATCCGGCCCGCTACCTCGAGATCCTGGGTCCGACCGAGGAGCTCAGCCGGCAGGTCTTCGCGGCGCCCACGTTCTACTACAAGACCGGGGTCGCGTTCCTGGCCTGGCTGAACGGGCACCAGCCCGCGTTCCAGATGGTGGGCGGGCTGCACTCCGCGCGCAGCCTGCCGCACCTCAGCCGCATCGTCGAGCTCGCCAATGCGTCTCTCGCCCTCGAGGATCCGGAGCTCGCGCGGGAACGCTGGCACGGGATGCTGCGCCTGAACGGAGTGGACGCATGACCCTTCGGCAGGCTCAGGGACCGGATGTTCGCCTCTCGATCAACCAAGCCACGATCAAGTACTCCGATCTTGCCACCGCGCTCAGGGTGACCGCCGAGGCGGGCGTGCAGGGGATCGGCCTGTGGCGCGAGCCCGTGAACGAGGTCGGCCTCGACGTCGCCGCGCGGATGCTCGCCGACTCCGGGTTGCGCTTCACCACGCACTGCCGCGGCGGGTTCTTCACGCTGCCGGACGGGGCGGAGCGACGCGCGGCGCTCGACGACAACCGGCGCGCGATCGAGGAGACCGCGGCGCTCGCCGCCGCGGGGGCCGAGGGATCGACCGCCGTGCTCGTGCTCGTCGCCGGAGGGCTGCCCGAGGGATCACGCGACCTGATCGGCGCGCGGGAGCGGGTGCGCGACGCGATCGGCGAGCTGTCGGCCGACGCGGCCGCCGCGGGCGTGACCCTCGCGATCGAGCCGCTGCACCCGATGTTCGGATCCGACCGCTGCGTCGTCGCCACGCTCGGGCAGGCGCTCGACATCGCGGCCGACTTCGACCCGGCCGTGGTCGGGGCGGCGGTCGACACCTTCCACATCTGGTGGGATCCGCAGGTGCTCGACCAGATCGCCCGTGCCGGTCGCGAGGGGCGCATCGCGACCTACCAGGTGTGCGACTGGAAGACGCCGCTGCCCGCCGATGTGCTGCTCAGCCGGCACTACCCGGGCGATGGCGTCATCGACTTCGCCTCGCTCACGCAGGCCGTGGTCGCGACCGGCTACGACCGCGACATCGAGGTGGAGATCTTCAACGCCGACATCTGGGCGCAGGATCCTGCCGAGGTCGTGCGCCGGACGGCGGAGTCCTTCGCCGCCGCGGTCTCCCCGCACCTGGTCTGACTCTTCGTCCCCGCCCCGCCCGTCTCATGCCCGTCCCTTGACCGCGAGACTCCAACTCCGCGACGAGACTGCGCTCCACAGCCGCAGTCTCGTCGCCCAGTTGGAGTCTCGCGGACAGGGAGAGCGTCCCCACATGAAAGGCTGACCGCATGAACATCCGACCGGGGCTGTGCTCAGTGACCTTCCGGCAGCTGGATCCGGCCGCGATCGCGGCGCTCGCCGCGGACGCGGGACTGCTGGTCATCGAGTGGGGCGGGGACGTGCACGTGCCCCCGGGCGATGCCGCGCGCGCGGCCGAGGTCGCCCGCATCACGGCCGACGCGGGACTCGCGGTCTGCTCGTACGGCTCCTACTTCCGTGCGCAGGCGGGGGAGGACATCGCCCCGGTCCTGGACTCGGCAGAGGCGCTCGGCGCCGACCGGATCCGCGTGTGGGCGGGGGGCATCGGATCCGCGGACGCCACCGCTGCCCAGCGGACCGACGTCATCGACGCGCTCGCGGACGCGGCGGAGCACGCAGGCCGCCGCGGGATCTCGCTCGCTCTGGAGTTCCACGGGCGCACGCTCGCCGACGACGCCGAGCAGACGCTGCGCGTGCTGGCCGAGGTCGCCAGTCCGCACCTGTCCACGTACTGGCAGCCCACCGTGTCGGCGCCCGACGATGTCGCCGTGGCCGAGTACGAGCGTCTCGCCGACCGGGTCTCCGCCGTGCACGTGTTCTCGTGGTGGCCCGTGGCCGAGCGGCTCCCGCTCACCGCCCGGGCGAGCCTGTGGCAGGCGTTCGCGGCCGCAGCCGCTGCGATGCCGGCGCCCCCGCGCGATGCGCTGCTCGAGTTCGTGCCGGGCGACGATCCCGCCGCGCTCGCCGCAGAAGCCGCGGCTCTGCGCGGGTACCTCGCGGGGGGAGCCGCGCGCACTAGGCTCGGGGCATGAATCCGGGAAGCCCTTCCCCGCGCGCCGCCTCCGCGGTTCCCCACGCGGCGACGCTGCAGGATGTCGCACGGGAGGCCGGGGTCTCCCTGGCCACCGCTTCGCGCGTGCTCAACGGCTCGGAGCGCAAGGTCGCCGGGGCCTTCCGCGAGCGCGTGGAGCGCGCGGCAGAGACGCTCGGCTACACCCCGAACGTGTCGGCGCAGGCGACCGCCCGCGGTCATTCCCCGGTCATCGCGCTCCTCGTCGCCGACATCGCCGACCCCTATTTCGGTCAGATCGCCGCGGGCGTCGCCCGCGGCGCCGATGAGCAGGGCCTCGTCGTGACGATCTCGATCACCGAGCGCGACCCGGAGCGGGAGAACCGGATCCTGCGGGCCCTGCGCGGTCAGCGTCCGCAGGGGCTGATCCTCGCGGCGTCGCGGGCGGACGACGCGGAAGGCGGATCCGCATCCGCCGAGTTGGAGGCGTTCGAACGCTACGGCGGGCGGGTCGTCGCATTCGGAGACCTGCCGGGTGAGGGCGGCGGTCGTACCGTCGTGATCGACAACGCCGGCGGGGCCGAGGAGCTCGGCCGCCGCATGGCCGCGTTGGGCTACCGCTCCGCGATCGGCATCGGCGCCGCGGAGGGCGTCCGCACCTCGGACGATCGCCTGCACGGCTTCGCCCGGGGCTTCGCATCCGGCGGCGGGGTGGTGGACCGGATCCATCGTGGCGACTTCCGACGCGAGTCGGGGGCCGAGGCCATGGCCGCGGCGCTGGAGGAGGGCGTCGAGGCGGGCACCCTGGTTTTCGGGATGAGCGATGTCGTCGCGCTGGGCGCCATGTCCGCGATCCGCGCGGCCGGCCGTGCGGTCGGGGCGGACATCGCCGTGTGCGGCTTCGACGACGTCTCCGCGAGCGGCGACGTGACGCCCGCGCTCACCACGGTGAGGGTGCCCCTGAACGAGGCGGGGTACCAGGCGTTCCGTGCGATCGTCGACGACGGCTGGATCCAGGCCCCGCTCCCCGTCGAGGTCGTCGTGCGGGGGAGCACTCCGGGGCTCGCCTGACGACCGTGTCCGCTTTCGGCTCAAGAATCGGGTGATTCTGCGCCGAAACCGGGACATGGCAGGCCAGAACGGGGACACCGCCGCGCCGAAACCGGGGCGCCGCCGCGCCGAAACCGGGACACGGCAGGCCACAACCGAGCCGGATCAGCCCCCGAGCGCGGCGCTCACGACCGCCCTGGCCTCCTCCTGCACACGGGCGAGGTGCTCGGGGCCGAGCAGCGACTCGGCGTAGAGCTTGTAGACGTCCTCCGTGCCGGACGGGCGTGCGGCGAACCAGGCGTGCTCGGTCTGCACCTTGAGTCCGCCGATCGCCGCGCCGTTGCCCGGTGCGTGCGAGAGCTTGGCCGTGATCGGCTCACCGGCGAGCTCGGTCGCGGTGACCGACTCCGGCGACAGCCTGCCGAGCGTGGCCTTCTGCTCGGGCGTCGCGGGGGCGTCCACGCGCTGATACGCGGAGGCGCCGAAAGCCTCCTCGAGCTCGCGATAGCGCTCCGACGGCGTCTTGCCGGTCACGGCGATGATCTCCGCGGCGAGCAGGCAGAGCAGGATCCCGTCCTTGTCGGTCGACCACACGGATCCGTCCTTGCGCAGGAACGACGCCCCTGCCGACTCCTCGCCGCCGAACGCGACGGATCCGTCGAGCAGCCCTGGCACGAACCACTTGAACCCGACGGGGACTTCGAGCAGGCGCCGTCCGAGCGACTCCGCGACGCGGTCGATGATCATGGACGAGACCAGGGTCTTGCCGATCGCGGCGTCGCGGCCCCAGCCCTCGCGGTGCGAGAACAGGTAGTCGATCGCGACCGCGAGGTAGTGGTTCGGGTTCATCAGACCCGCATCCGGGGTCACGATGCCGTGCCGGTCGGCGTCGGCGTCGTTGCCCGTGAGCACGTCGTAGTCGCCCTTCTTCGCGACCAGCGACGCCATCGCGGAGGGGGAGGACGGATCCATCCGGATCTTCTCGTCCCAGTCCAGCGTCATGAAGCGCCAGGTCGGGTCGACCTCGGGGTTCACCACCGTGAGGTCGAGGCCGTGCATCTCGCGGATGAGGGCCCAGTACTCGACCGAGGCGCCGCCGAGCGGATCCGCCCCGATCCTGACGCCCGCGCGCTTGATCGCCTCGATGTCGATGATCGAGGGCAGGTCGCGCACGTAGCCGTCGCGGAAGTCGTAGGTGCCGAGGCCGTCGGCGTCGATGTCGGCGAAGCGGGTGCGCTTCACGCCCTCGAGGCCGGACTCGATGAGCTCGTTCGCGCGGTTCGCGATCCAGCCGGTCGCGTCGGTGTCGGCGGGGCCGCCGTGCGGCGGGTTGTACTTGAAGCCGCCGTCGCGCGGCGGGTTGTGCGACGGCGTGACCACGATGCCGTCGGCGCGGCCGGGCTCGTCGTCGGAGCGGTCGCGGTTGTAGGTGAGGATCGCGTGGCTGAGCGCGGGGGTCGGCACCCAGGCGTCCCGCGAGTCGACGAGCACGTCGACGTCGTTCGCGACGAGCACCTCGATCGCGCTGCGCTCCGCCGGGCGGCTGAGCGCATGCGTGTCGCGGCCGAGGAAGAGCGGGCCGGTGATGCCCTGCGCGGTGCGGTAGTCGACGATCGCCTGGGTCGTGGCGAGGATGTGCTGCTCATTGAAGCTGCCGCTCAAGGACGACCCGCGATGTCCGCTCGTGCCGAACACGACTCTCTCCGTGGAGATCTTCGGATCCGGGATCCGGTCGTAGTAGGCGGCGATCAGCTCGTCGACGTCGATCAGGTCGCTTTCCTCCGCGGGGAGGCCGGCTCGGCTCGTCATGCAGCTAGTCTGCCCCGGCGGGCCCAGGATCGCATCATCGTTTCGGCGCGGAACGTCGGGTGGCGGAGCGCTGCCGCCGCGGTCGACCCGATCCGGGGTGACGCCTGCACGATCCGCGCACGGCTGCACGACCGGATCCCGCCCGGCGTCGTGCATCCGTGGCAGGATCGTGCAGCCGTCCGCGTCATCGACCGGAGCCGGGGCCGCGCCCCGGACTAGGCTGAACGCCGTGACCGATGCCGCCCCCGCCCGCCGTACCTACAGCTATCTCGGCCCCGCGGGGACGTTCACCGAGGCGGCGCTGGAGCAGGTGCCCGAGGCGCGGGGACACGAGTGGCGTCCCGTGCACAACGTGGGCGAGGCACTCGCGGACGTGCTCGACGGGCGCAGCGACGCCGCGATGATCGCGATCGAGAACTCGGTCGAGGGCGGGGTCACCACGACCCTGGATGCCCTCGCGACGCTGCCCGGCCTGCGGATCGTCGGCGAGTACCTGGTGAAGGTCGACTTCGTGCTGGTCGCGGCGCCCGGCACCAGGATCGAGGACGTCACGGTCGTCGCCGCGCACCCTGTCGCCTACGCCCAGTGCTACGGCTGGCTCGGCGAGCACATCACGGCCCATCAGCACGTGCCCGCGGCGAGCAACGTCGCCTCGGCCCTCGGGATCCTGGACGGATCGCTGCCCGCGGACGCCGCGATCGCGGCGCCCGGCATCGTGCAGCACCACGAGCTCGAACTCCTCGCCGACGGCATCGGCGACAACGAGAACGCCGTCACCCGGTTCGTGCTGGTCGCGCGCACCGTGGCCCCGGCCCCGCCCACCGGCGCCGACAAGACCTCGCTCATCGTGGAGCTGCCGGAGGACCACGCGGGCGCCCTGCTCGAGCTGCTGGAGCAGTTCTCCACGCGCGGCATCAACCTTTCGCTGCTGCAGTCCCGCCCCATCGGCGACGAGCTGGGCCGGTACCGGTTCGTGCTCGACGCCGACGGCCACGTCCAGGACGAGCGGATGGCCGATGCGCTGCTCGGCATCCGCCGGTTCAGCCCGCGGGTCGTCTACCTCGGCTCGTACCCCCGCGCCGACCGGCGCATCGTGCAGTACCCCGAGCGCTACGCGGACGACGTGTTCGTCGAGGCGCGCGACTGGCTGCGCGGCCTCATCGCGGGCGAGCCCGAGGCGTAGGGCGGATCCTCGCTGCCCCTACGGTGGAGTCATGATCTCGAGTGGGCTGATGATCGCCGTGCTGGTCGTCGTCGCAGTCGCCGTCGTGGTGACCGTGATCCTGGTGCGGGTGCTGCTGCTGCGGCGGCGCGCCGGCGACGACCGCGGCATCGGAGTGACGCTGCCGTCCGGCGCAGTGCTGAACCCGTCGTCCGCGGATCCGCAGGCTGCCTATCGGCAGAGCGCTGCACCGGCCCATGCCGTTCCGACGCCGACCGTGCCCGCGTCGGATGTGCCGGATGCGTCGCCGAGCGGCGCTCGCCCGATCCCCGATGACGTGGTGCGACTGGTCTCGGAGGGGCGCACGGCCGAAGCGGTGACGGCGCTCATGACCGCCACGGGACGGCAGGACCCGGCATGGGCGCAGCGCGCCGTCGACTCCTTGTCGACCATGGACCTCGCGGCGTATTTCGCCGACGGCCGGGCCCCCGGTGGGGCGACGTCGTCGAGCTCGTCCTCGACGACGACCTCGACCTCGATCAGCTGGTCGAGCTCGGCCAGCCGGCGCGGATCCGCGGATCCTCAGTCCCCTGGCACCACGGCATCGTCGTTCTCGGCGAAGCTTCCCGACGAGATCATCGCCCTGGTGCGGCAGGGGCGCACGGCCGAGGCCGAGGCCCGGATCCGCTCCCAGCTCGGGATCGGTGCGGACCAGGCCCGGCACGTCGTGGAGACGATCGCCAAACTCCCGCTCTGAGCGGTGCAGGGCTTCAGCCTGCGAGCAGCTCCAGCGTCTGCGTGCGACCGGGCGTGCGCTCCGGATCCTCGGCGGCGAAGGATCCGGCGACCGGGGAGATCATGATCTCCCCGACGCCGTGCCTCGCCGCGAAGGCTTCGAGCTCGCCGCGGACGGTCGCGCCGTCCCCGACGAACCAGTTCGCGAGCGCGGCCGCGTGGATCTGCTCCTCCTGCGGATCGGGGCTCGCGGCGAGGGCCGCTCTGGCCTGCTCCACGGTCTCGAGCGCGGTCAGCGGTCGGTTCAGCCGCAGCCGCGCCATCATCCGCAGCTGCGGGATCGCGCGCTCCGAGGCCTCTTCGGCGGTCGGCGCCGCGACCACGTTCGCGGTGAGGAACGTGCGCGGTTCCGGGTGCGCCTCGGAGGGCCGGAAGCCCTCGCGGTAGAGCGAGAGGGCGCGGTCGAGGCCCTGGCCGGAGAAGTGGTTCGCGAACACATACGGCAGACCGAGCGAGGCCGCGAGCTGCGCCGAATAGTCGCTGGATCCGAGCAGCCACACCTCGGGGGCGCCTGTCGCGGCGGGCGTGGAGCGCACCGCGTACTCGCCGCCCGAGGTGAACTGCACGGTCGCGCCGTCGGGCTGCAGCATGAGCGCGATGTCCTGCACGTGATCGGGGAAGCGCTCGACGTCGCCGGCGGTGCCCGCGGCGCGCAGCAGCTGCGTGATGACGGGGTCGCTGCCCGGGGCGCGGCCGAGGCCGAGGTCGATCCGGCCGGGCGCGATCGCCTCGAGCGCGGCGAACTGCTCCGCGACGATGAGCGGCGCGTGGTTCGGCAGCATGACCCCGCCGGATCCGACCCGGATGCGCTGCGTGCGCGCGGCGGCCGCGGCGATCAGCACGGGCGGGGCGGTCGAGGCGACGGCCGGCATGTTGTGGTGCTCGGCGAACCAGTACCGCCGATAGCCGAGTTCGTCGGCGCGCGCGGCGAGCGCGAGCGACGACGACACCGCCTGGGCGCTGGTCTGCCCGGTGCGCACCGGGACGAGGTCGAGGACGGAGAGCGCGAGAGAAGACATCCTTGGCGACAACGCGAGCGGACCAGGGAGCATTCCGGATCCGTCGCCTGGATCCGTGAGAGCACCCCGTGTCGTCTCACTCCGGCTGCGCCGGGGTTCGCTCGACCAGCCGAGGGAGCCGCGTCGGCGACCCCGTTGTGGCCCGCCCTTGACCGCGCCCCCGCATCGGCGTAGTCCGGAGCCATGCACGGGTTCGCGGATCGCGCCGACGCCGGGCGGCGGCTCGCGGCGCTGCTGGAGACGGATCCGCCTTCGGACGCGATCGTGCTCGGTCTGCCCCGGGGCGGCGTTCCGGTGGCGGCCGAGGTGGCGCGGGCGCTCGGCGCGCCGCTGGATGTGCTCGTCGTGCGCAAGGTCGGGGTGCCGTGGCAGCCCGAGCTCGCGATGGGCGCCGTCGGCGAGGAGGGCGCGGCCGTGCGCAATCCCGACGTCGTGCGTGCCGCCGGGGCCGACGGGCGGACCCTGCGCGCGGCCGAGCGCCGTGAGCGCGCCGAGGTGGAGCGCAGGGCGGGGCTGTTCCGTGGCGGGCGTGCGCCCGAGCCGCTCACCGGGCGCACCGCGCTCATCGTGGACGACGGCATCGCCACGGGCGCGACCGTGCGCGCGGCCTGTGCGATCGCGCGTGCCAGGGGTGCCGCGCGAGTGGTCGTCGCCGTGCCGGTGGCACCGCCGGAGGTGCTCGAGGAGCTGCGGGGCGGAGCGGATCCGGACGCCGACGAGGTCGTCTGCCTCGAGGCGCCCGAGGACTTCATGGCGGTGGGCATGCACTACGTCGACTTCCGGCAGACGCCCGACGAGGAGGTCGTGCGCCTGCTCGACGATCCCTGACCGGGTCCGGATCGCCCGGACCGGTCCGGATCCGCGGCCGGATCCTCAGTCCACCTCGCTCCGGTCGCAAGAACGGCCGCTCTGAGCGTCAGATATCGGCATCAATTGGGACGGGAGCAGACCGAACGACATCCATCGCGACGGGAGCACGAGCCAAAGCACCAAGGGACGACCGGATTCGGATCCGCTTCGCAGGTCGACGGGCAGCACAGCGCGGACCGCGGGTACGCCCTCGACAGTGTCCCGACAGAGGCGCGACAGCGGTGCCCCGCTAGCCTGGCGACATGGATCCCGAGATCTTCTACGTGCTGGTCGGATCGGTGGTCGTCGCGGCGATCGCGCGCTGGAGGGGCTGGCCTGCGCCACTGCTCGTGACGGTCGTCGCGCTCGCCGTGTCCTTCATCCCCGCCGTGCCCAACCTGCGCATCGACGGGCACGTGCTGCTGAACCTCGTGCTGCCTCCGCTGCTGTACTCCGCGTCACTGGACGTCTCGTTCGTGAGCTTCCGCCGCAGCATGCCGCAGATCCGCCGGCTCGGCATCGGCCTGGTCGTCGTGACCGCGGCCGTCGTGGGGCTGATCGCGTGGCTCATCATGCCGTCCCTGACCCTGCCCGGCGCACTGCTGCTCGGTGCGATCGTCGCACCGCCCGATGCCGTCTCCGCCGCGGCGATCGGCCGCAGGCTCGGACTGCCGCGCCGCGTGATGACGGTGCTGTCGGGGGAGAGCCTGATCAACGACGCGACCTCGCTGACGCTGTACCGCGTGTTCGCGGCGATCCTGGCCGGCGCGACGATCAGCCTCGGCGGGGGCGTCTGGCAGTTCGTCGTGGCAGTCGTGGTCGGCGTCGCGATCGGCGTGGTCGCGGGCCTCGGCATGCACCAGCTGCGCATGCGCATCTCGGATCCGGTCGTCATCGGCACTTTCGGCCTGCTCGCGCCGTTCGGCGTGTACGCGATCACGGAGCACCTGGGCGGATCCGGCGTGCTCGGCGTCGTCGCGATGGGCCTCGTGGTCGGCTACAACGCGCCGCGCACGAGCTACGCCACGCGCATGCAGGAGGCGCCGATCTGGCTCTCGGCCGACTTCCTGCTGGAGGCGTTCGTCTTCGCGTACATCGGTCTGCAGCTGCCGCCGGTGATCGCCGAGCTGGGCGCGACCCAGGTCGCCGGCGTGCTGTGGCTCTCGGCCGCGGTGTTCGTGGCCGTGCTCGTCGTGCGACCGCTGTTCGTGTATCCGGCGTCGGCGTGGGGAGCATTCTGGTCGAAGCTGCGACTGCGCCAGTTCGAGCGCACGCTGGAGTCGGGGCAGCTCGAGCAGCGGATGCAGGCGGTCGAGGAGAAACGGGCGCGGAGGGGCTGGTCCAGCCGCCGGCGACCCAGCGAGGAGCAGCTGCGCGAGCGCTTCCGCGAGTCGCAGCTGAGCTGGCGGGACAACGCCGTGATCTCCTGGGCCGGCATGCGCGGCGTGGTCACCCTGGCGACCGCGCTCGCCGCGGCGGATCTGGCCGGACTCGACACGGACGCTGCGCACGCGATCGTCGTCGTCGCGTTCGTGGTGACGGTCGGCACCCTGCTGCTGCAGGGGCTCACGCTGCCACTGCTGATCAACGGACTCGGGGTCGCCGATGTGAGCGACGAGGAGGATGAGGACCGGCGTCAGCTCGCGCAGGTCCGTGCTCGCACGCGTGAGGCGGGCAAGGTCTTCCTCGACGCCAAGCGCAAGGCGTGGGAGGCGAAGCATGGGCACGAGGCGCTCGCCGGATTCGATCGCTTCGCGCAGCGGTTCACCCGCGTCGAGCGCGACACCGAGAAGGGGCAGCGGGAGGAGGACCGGATGCCGCGTCCGAGCCGCGACGAGCTCGTCGGGCTGTCCAAGGGGTGGCTGCAGGTGCGCCGCGACGTCCTCATCGCCGAGCGCGACGCGGGAGAGCTCAACGAGGAAGTCATGCGCGAGCTCATCACCGCGATGGACGCCGAGGAGCTCGCCCTCGACACCCGCCTCGCCAGCCCCACGGCGGAGCGCTGACATCGGATCCTCGCCCTCAGGGATGCATCCCACTCTGGGATTCACAGGGGTAAGGTGATGGCATGAGCACCCAGATCGCCGTGCGCCTGCCGGATCCTGTCGTGGAGTTCCTCGATCGCGAGGTCTCCGCCGGGCGAGCGAGCAGCCGCGCGGCGATCGTGGCATCCGCTCTCGAACGCGAGATGCGTCGGCTCCTCGCCGATCGCGACGTCGAGATCCTGCAGCGCGAGGGGGCGGCGGACGACCTCGATGGACTCGTCGACTGGACGACCGGACGCGTGGAGCTCGACGACTGATGCGCGAGATCTGCCTCGCACGGCTCGACAAGACCCGTCCCGTGCTGGTGCTGACGCGCGAGGTGGCGCGGGCGGCGATGACCAAGGTCACGGTCGCACCCATCACCACGACCGTGAAGGGGCTCAGCAGCGAGGTGCTCCTCGGGGCGCAGAACGGGCTCGACCATGCCTGTGCGGCATCGATCGACAACGTCCTGACGATCCCCGTTGCGAGCCTCGGGCGCACGATCGGGTTCCTGTCCGAAGAGCAGGAGCGCCGGCTGGCTCATGCGATCGTGCTCGCCTTCGATCTCGAATTGCCGCTGATGGAGTCGTGAATCACGCATGACGAAGGACGCACGCGAAAAGGCCCTCGGATCCGAAAGGGGATCCGAGGGCCTTCTCATGCAGGTGGCAGATCAGCGCACCGAAGCGGTCTCCTCAGCGTCAGCGGATCCCGCCGCCGCAGCGGCGTCCTCCGGCGAGCCGGCGTCGGCGGTCGAAGCCGAAGCCGAAGCGGCGTCCTCGTCGTCGATGTCCTCGGCGAACGGCAGGCCGTTGCGCGGGGCGTTGTAGAGGTCGAGGTCGAGGATGCCCTCGCGCTTGGCGACGATCGTCGGGACCAGTGCCTGGCCTGCGACGTTCACCGCGGTGCGGCCCATGTCGAGGATCGGGTCGATCGCGAGCAGCAGGCCGACGCCCTCGAGCGGCAGACCCAGAGTCGACAGGGTGAGCGTCAGCATCACGATCGCGCCCGTGGTGCCGGCGGTCGCGGCGGATCCGACCACCGAGACGATCACGATCAGGATGTACTGCATGATGTTCAGGTCGATGTGGAAGAACTGGGCGACGAAGATCGCGGCGAGGGCCGGGTAGATCGCGGCGCAGCCGTCCATCTTCGTGGTGGCGCCGAGCGGCACGGCGAAGGACGCGTAGCCGCGGGGCACGCCGAGGTTGCGTTCGGTCACGCGCTCGGTGAGCGGCAGCGTGCCGATCGAGCTGCGGCTCACGAAACCCAGCTGCACGGCGGGCCACACGCCCGTGAAGTACTGCTTGACCGAGAGGCCGTGCGTCTTCACGAGGATCGGGTAGACCACGAACAGCACGAGCGCGAGGCCGAGGTAGATCGCGCCGGCGAACCAGGCGAGCGAGGTCAGCTTGTCCCAGCCGTAGTTGATGACGGCGGATCCGATGAGGCCGAAGGTGCCGATCGGGGCGATGCGGATGATCCACCACAGCACGCGCTGGATGACCTTGAGCAGCGACTCCGTGAAGGCCAGGAACGGCTCGGCCTTGCGGCCCGCCTTGAGCGCGGCGATGCCGACGGCCACGGCGACCACGATGACCTGCAGGATGTTGAAGTTCACGCCGGAGACGAACGTGCCGTCCGTGGTGCCGGGGGTCGTGTTGACGGCGAGGCCGAGGAAGTTCTGCGGGATCAGGCCGAGGAGGAAGTTCCACCAGGTGCCCTGGGTCGCGACGGCGCCCTTCACCAGGTCGGTGCCGGCGTGCGCGCCGGGCTGGATCGTGATGCCGAGCACGATCCCGATCGAGACCGCGATGAACGCGGTGATCGCGAACCAGAGGATGGTCTGGCCGGCGAGGCGGGCCGCGTTCTGCACCCGGCGCAGGTTGGAGATGCTCGCGACGATCGCGGTGAAGATGAGAGGGACCACGGCCGCGCGCAGCAGCGTGACGTAGGAGCCGCCGATCTTGTCGAGCGTGTCGGACAGCACCGTGTGGGTGTCGTGCGTCGCTCCCAGCTGGCGGCCGATGAGGCCGGCCGCGATGCCGAGCACGAGCGCGGCGAGGATCTGGAAGCCGAACGAGGTCAGCAGCTTGCGGACGGGACCGCGCGTGTCCGGCGCCTTCGGGCGTCGTGCGGTCGGAGTAGAGGTGCTCATGGAGACTCCAAGTCGGAGCGCGGGGATGCGCGGGAGACGGGGCGGCGCGTGGACGGCGCCGGATGTCTGCAACGCTATGCGTCCGCTGATATTCCGGACCCGGGTGTGACGAACGATGACACGGCCGCCCCGCCCCGGGGTCGTTGAGCGAGCGAAGCGAGACGAAACGCGGTGCCCTCGCGGGCCCGCCTGGATCCGGTCCCTGAGCGAGCGCAGCGAGACGAAGGGCGTCCCGCACCACCTCCGGGGTCGTTGAGCGGGCACAGCGAGACGGAACGCGGCGCCCTCGCGGGCTCACCCGGATCCGGTCCCTGGGCTCGTCGAAGGGCCCGGATCCGAGCAGCCGGCCCGCGCTCACCCCGCGCTGACGCTGCTCTCCGCACCGAGCCAGCTGTAGCCGTCGGGGTCGGTGAAAGTCCCGTCCGCGACGACCGCGAGGCGGTGCGCCCCGGTGCCGCTCGGATCGATGCCGACCTGCTTGGCGAGCGAGGCGCGCTTGTAGAGGGCGAGCTTCACGTCGCCGGAGTCGAACTCGACGTAGGAGGGGAAGCTCTTCGCGACGGCCAGGCCCTGCTCCTGGTAGAAGCGCTTGCTGGCCTTGACGCTGTCGACGCCGAGCAGCAGCACGAGGCGCTCGACCTCGCCGGTGGCGGGCGCGGTCGCGGTCTTGTTCGCGCTCGCGATCTGCCATGCCGTGCCGTCGGGGGCGAGGAACGAGCCGCCGTAGCCCCAGAGGCTCTTCGCGACCGGCTTGATGACCTTCGCTCCGGCGGCCAGGGCCCGCTCGACGGCCGCGTCGACGTCGCCCGGCTGGACGAAGATCAGCGAGGGCGCGAAGCCGCGGAATCCGGTGCTCGGCGCGGAGCTGGCGCGCACGCCGACGCGGTCCGCGAGGCCCAGGGCGTCCCGATAGAAGGCCTCGGCCGCCGGCACGGCGTCGGGGGCGGTCTCGATGGTGATGCGGTGAATGTTCATGCTTCGAGTCTCGGATCCGGGCCCGTGGGAGCGCTTCTTGATTCCTGCTCGATGCGCGAACGCAGCGTCCTCGTGATCCGATGGCGCGTTTCGTCTCGCTTCGCTCGCTCAACGACCGGCGAGGGCGGCGAAGGCAGGGTAGGCGAGCACGACCAGGCCTGCGACCACGACGGCGGCCGCGACACCGGTGGCGACCTTGGCTGCGCGGCTCACGAGGATCACCGTAGTGCGGCCGGGCGTGTCGACGCCATAGGATGCTGCGTGCGCCGGAACCCCGACGGCTGCAGCCCGCCGTCGAAGTGAAGGACTCCGATGACCGACGCCCCCGCCCCCTCTTCCCGCAGCACCCTCTCCCGCCGCACGGTGCTCCGTACCGCGGCGTGGAGCGCTCCCGTCGTGGTCGCGGCGGTCGCGATCCCGTTCAGCGCGGCGAGCGTCGCCGCGATCGATGCCACCGGCGTCGCGCTCACGTTCACGGGACCGCAGTGGAGCTCGGAGTTCCGTCTGAGCGGCCTGCTGCAGCTGCCGCAGACGGCGCCCACGGCGACGACCGTGTCGGCGACCGTCACGTGGCAGGGCACGGGATCCAACGACGCCGCCCAGGGCCTCTACCTCTACAAGGGCAACATCCCGGGCGGAGACGCCGGCATCGTGGGCTGGACCACGGTGACGGGTGCGCCCGACGACCAGCTCCACCAGACGTTCGTGTTCGAGACGATCGTCCCTGCCGGCGCGTCACAGGCGCCGGTCGTCTCCAGCTACGACGGATCCACTGCGAACGGCTTCATGTACGGCGCGGAGACGCCGGACAACGGCTCCGCGTTCTGGGACGGCGTGATCACGATCCGCTTCTCGGCTCCGGGCTTCGCGGACGCGGTGCTGACCGTGCCCTACGTCCAGTAGGCGCCGCGGTCAGTACCCGCAGGGTCGTCAGTTCACGCAGGGCACGTTGCCCGACTGCAGGGGCGACGACGAGTCCGTGTACACGGGGTGCGGCGCGGGAGTCGAGCCGGATCCGGAGGACCCCGAGGATCCCGAGGACCCGGATCCGGAGGACGACGACTTCGGGGACGTAGAGGGTGCAGCGGTCGGCGTCGGCTGGTTCAGCAGGTCGTGCACCTGCGCCCGGATCGCGTCGACGTCGACCATGTTCACGCTCTGCCCGTCGACCGTGTCGAAGTGGTCGATCGGCAGGGTCACGAACGAGATGTTCCCGCCGGCCAGGCTCTGCGCCTGCTGGGCGAACGACAGCAGATCCAGCTTGTCGTCCATCGCCACGTCCTTCTTCGCCACGTCGATGAGCTTCTGCAGCTTGCCGAAGTCCGTGAACGTCGACGCCTGCTTGAGCTTGACGGCCAGCGACACCATGAACGCCTGCTGGCGCCGGGTGCGGTCGAGATCCGTCATGTCGAAGTCGCTCGAGGTAGTGTCGCGGCGCTGACGCACGAACGCCATCGACTGCGCGGCGTTCAGCTCCTGCACGCCCGCGGGGAAGTCCGCGCCCGAGAACGTGTCGGCGGTCGCGTGGTTCAGGCACACCGTGATCGGCTGCACAGCCTGCGCCACCTCGTAGAACGCGGCCATCGTCACCTCGACGAAGTGGTCGATCCGCACGCCGCCGAGGAACGCCGACACGGTCTTGATCGTGCTCTGCCGTGCTGCCGTCCTGGACTGCTGATAGGCGTCGGCCTCAGCGACGCCCTTGTTGGTGAGCTTCGTCATCGAGGCGTCCATGGCATCGCCGTAGGCCTCCTTGATCTTGCCCTTGTCCACGCCGTCAGGGGAGTCGGGGAAGTCCACGTAGTCGTCGCGCGGGATCGAGATCCCCACAGCCTTGCCGCCGTTCGCGGGGATGTGGATCAGCATGAGCACGTTGGTGTTGTACCCGCCGACGGACGCGTCCTCCGCATGGATCTGGTCGTAGATCGCCTGCGGGAACGGCTTGCCGTTCTCGTCCACGCGGCTGTCCAGCCCCATGATCAGGATGTTCGACTCGCCCGTGTTCTGCTCCGGTCCGGTCAGCCCCGCGATCGAGGAGCGATGGATCCCGTTGTTCGCGTCGGCATACGTGATCACGACGAACGCGGCGGCCGCGATCAGTGCGAGCACGACCACGGCGATGATGCCCACGGTCCACCGGCGCCGACGGTACATGCGGCGCCGGGCGGCGTGCTGGGGGCTCATCGTCATCGTGCGGATCCGTTCCTGGGGGGATTGGCTGTGGACGGGGCGGTGGGGTCCGTTCGGGAGCTGTTCGGACGCGCCGAGGGCCCCGTCGATCCTCCGTCGGACACCTGTGCGGACTCCGGGAATGACGTGGGAAAGGGCACGAATCAGGGTGTTTCCGGTGGGTCGATCATCCTCCACAGCCTGGCGTCAAACAGAGTTATCCCCTGTTTGGAAATCTGGGTTGATCTGGGGTTCGAATGTCGGTGGCCCCGAGGAGGATGGGGGTATGAAGACGTTGGATGCGATCGCGGCGCTGATCCCGACCCTGGCCGGGCGGATCAGTGCGGGTGCGGGCGCGTCGGACGTGCAGGCGGTCGTCGAGAGGCTCGCGGATGACGCGGCGGTGGCCGCGCTCGAGGAGATCTCCGAGAACGTCCGGCTGCTGGATCAGCTGCGATTGATCGTGACGGGGGTGATCGCGGGCCGCTCGACACGCGAGGCCGGTCACGGCGGGCTGGCGCAGTCGCGCGGATATCCCTCGGCGGTCTCGCTCGTGCAACAGGTCACCGGCGTCACGAAGACCGAGGCCGCCCGGCAGGTGCGGGTGGGGGAGGCGCTGCTCGATGACGCCCCGGTGGATGATGTCGAGGCTGGTGGGCTGCCCGCAGAACAAGCGGCCTCCGTGGCCTGGCGACAGGTGCTGCGGGACGGGCTGCGGTCCGGAGCTGTCACGTCGGCGCAGTTCGATGCGATCCGTCGCGGGCTCGGCGACCCGCCTGAGGGCGCCGAGGAGGCGTGGGTGCAGGCCGCTGGGCAGTTGATCGAGGAGGCGGGGCGGCGGACGGTGGAGGAACTGGCCGCGGCGGCCCGGACGGTGCGGGACTTGCTCGACCCGGACGGCGCAGAGGCTCGGTTCCTGGCGCGGTATGAGAAGCGTGCGTTTCGGACCTGGTTCGATCAGGACGGGATGCGACGCGCATCGATCGCGTTCGATGACGAAGGCGGCGCCTACCTCGACACCATCTTCACCGCCGCGCTACGGCCGCGCCGGGGCGGACCCCGATTCGTCGACCCCACCGAGAAGACATCCGCCGCAGAGTTGGTCGCGGACCCACGCACCAACGACCAACTGTCCTACGACCTGCTCCTCGACCTCATCCGCACCGGGGCGCTCGCCGACCCGACCGCGGTGTTCGGCACCCGCCAAGCCGGACTCCGGCTCGTCCAGCAGATCGCCGACGGCGCTCCTAACCGGGTCGCGGTCACCGAGGACGGCCTGCACACGGTGCCTGCCGCGGTCGCGGAGCGACGGATCTGCGACACCGGAACCATCCCCGTCACCGTGGACGCGTGCGGGAACCCGCTCGACGTGGGCCGGGAATCACGCCTGTTCACCCCGAAACAACGCATCGGACTCGCTGTCAGGGACGGCGGATGTCGATGGAACGGCTGTGACCGCCCCGCGTCCTACTGCGAAGCACACCACATCGACGAATGGGCCCGCGACGACGGCCGCACCGACATCGACCGCGGCACCCTGCTCTGCCGGTTCCACCACATGCAACTCCACCACGGCCGATGGCAGATCACCCGCGACGGAAAGGACGACTTCGTCCTGCACCACCCCGACAGGGAACGATCCGTCCTGCACCCGCGGCTTCCGCTCCGATACGCGTGGGGCGACATCGACCCACCACCCAAACGATTCCACCCCGCCGCCTGAGCTCCCGGGGAGAGGGGAGGCACTGTGCAGGGTGGCCACACTGACGGCCTCAGATCAAGATGCCGAGACAGGTGCGCAGACTCGTTCGTCGTGCGACGATGAGCGCATGTTCATGGTGACGACGAACGACGTTCCCGGCTATCGCGTGACCCAGGTGCTCGGCGAGGTCATGGGGCTCACGGTGCGCTCCACGAACTTCGGGCAGGGCTTCACCGCCGGCTTTCGAGCCCTCGGTGGAGGCGAGATCCCCGAGTTCACGCAGCTCATGTACGAGAGCCGGTACGAGGTCATGAACCGGATGTGGTCCGAGGCGGTGCAGCGCGGAGCCAACGCCGTGATCGCGATGCGCTTCGACTCCGGCTCCCTCGGCAGCTTCAGCGAGATGTGCGCCTACGGCACCGCCGTCGTGATCCAGCCCGTGGACGGCGCTATGCCCGCCCCGGCACAGCCCGCTGCGGCTGCCCCGGCACAGCCTGCTGCACCGCCTGCGCCGCCCGTGGCCTGATCCCGGTGGCGCAGGGGCACGGAGCCGGCGCGTTCCCCGCGAGCGGCGCGTCCGTCGGCAGCGGCGCATTCTCAGAGGGCGGCGCGACTCCCGCGGCGGCATCGTCCATCGATGTCGGCCTCAGCGCCGCGACACCGGCGACGACAGCCGAGCGCATCGTGGGCGAACAGGTCGCCCCGTCGTGGCTGCCTGCGGGAAGTCGCGTCCAGTGGATCGTCGGCGCTGCGCCGCCGGCGCCCATGGGGCTGGTGCGGTTGCTGATCCGTGACGGCGATCGCGTCTTCTGCGTCCCGCGTGAGCGCACCGGTGCGCTCGACCTCCCGACGCGGCGAGTGGGCGAGGCGGATCCTGCGGGCCTGAAGGCGATCCTCGCGCTCGGCATCGAGGTCACTGGCTCGACCGAACCTCCGCGCTGGGTGGGGGTCGTGCGGAACATCGTGCCCGCCCCTTCCGGAGACTACGGATGGCCGGCCCCGGTCGCGCACTTCGGGGTGTGGCAGATGGAGAACATGCCGCGCATCGACGGTCAGTGGCTGGACGCGGGGGAGGAGACCTCGTCGCTGAAGGAACGGCACTGGTTCCCGCTGCTCGCCCTCGACCGGCTGCCGTAGCGGGATCCCCCGGCCGTTCCGAACCCGGCTCAGCCCCGTGGCGCGAGGACGAGCAGCTCTCCGACCTCGCACTGCAGTGCGTCGCAGATCGCACGCAGAGTCGAATAGCGGATCGCGCGCGCCCGGTCGTTCTTGAGCACCGACAGGTTCACGATGCTCACGCCCACCCGCTCGCTCAGCTGCGTCAACGTCATCCCGCGGGCGGCGAGCAGCTCATCGAGACGACAATGGATCCCGGAGTCCTCCTCGTCCTGCGCCGCCGGAGTCACACCAGCCCCTCCGCGTCCTTCTGCAGGCGGGTGCCGAGCTGGAACGCAGTCGCGACGAGCGCGAGCGCGAAGCCCCACCCGACCGGGGCGAGGTCGAACTGCGCGAGGAAGGCCCAGAGCACATCGTGCACGCGCGGATCCGCCTCGGCGAGGTGACCGACGGCGATCGCGCGCCCGAAGGCGCCGGCCAACTGGCCGAGCACGCCTCCCGCGAGGACGAGGCAGGCGGCGACGCCGATCGCGACCGACATCGAGCGACGGAACGGACGCGACCGGATCAACGAGACCCCGAGCCACCACGCGACGGCGCAGACGCCGACGGTCGCGAGCGCCGGCAGCGCCCCCTCGAGCAGGAACAGCCAGCGCGCCCCCGCCGGGAGACCGTCGATCGTCACGATCGCGGCCGAGTAGCTCGAGGACAGCACTGCGGGCGCGTCCTTCAGCACCCCGACCATGCCCCCGTCGTGGAGGGGGAGCGGAACGGCGACCGCATCGCCGAACAGGTCGATGCCGCGCAGCACGATCGCGACGATGGCGGCGATCGCGACGCTCACGGCGCCGGTCGCGATCAGTCCGAGGACGAACCCCTCGCCGAGGCGGGACCCCGCCCGTCCGTGGCGTTTTCCCGGCGCACCCTGTCCCGACGCGCCTTCTGACGTTCCCTTTCCCGACGTGCTCATACCAGGCCCTCCGTCTCCTTCTGCAGGCGCACACCGCGGCGGAACGCCGTGGTGATCAGGCCGAGCGCCACGCCGACGGCGAAGACCGGCAGCCAGGACCAGGTGTCGGGCGTGTCGTAGACGGGACCGCGATCCGGGTCCAGCGCCGCCACGATGCTGTTGCGTCCGAACCCGTCGAGAAGATGCACGGCGCCGGCGCCGATCGCGAGCGCCCAGCTGATCATCGCGAGGGCGCGCACCGTTCCCGGTGCGAAGAATCGCCCGCGCAGGAAGGACCAGGCGATGAAGAGGGAGGAGCCGATGACGAGCACGGCGGCCGCCGCCCACATCACGTGCGAGAGCACGATCGCGCCGGTGCCCACGGGACTCAGTCCCGGGACGATCACCAGAGCCTGCGTGGCATAGCCGTGCACAGCGGAACTGCCCGATCCCACCGTCGCGTCGATCGGCTGCTGGTCGATGGGCAGGACCCAGGCGATGCCGTCCGGGCGGAAGGTCTGCGCGGCGCGCAGCACCACGACCGCGACGGCGGCGGCGAGAACAAGCGTGCCGACGATCAGCACGGCGGTCGCGTCCGCGCGTTCGGAACGGGTCGTCGGTCCTTGTCTTCCGGATCGTGTGGCCGCGGTCATGGTTCCCCCTCTGTCGATGGGATGTTATCGATGGTCGTTAACATAACGACAATCGATAAGCGGGTCAAGAGTGGGATCTCCCATCAGCTGCGAGGGCGGGCGACTCCGCAGGAGGATGGCAACTCGGCAGGACGGATCCGGCCCGGATCGCCTTCAGAGTCGCGAACGTCCTCGGTTCTCAGGCGGGCCCTGCGCCCCGATGGGGCGCGGGGCTGCCGCGTCATGCTTCGTCGCACGGGTCAGCCGACGGCGAACAACGGCTTGCACCCCTCGCCCGGTCGTTACTCTCGATGTATCCGGCACGAACTGTGCCACCGCCCCCACCGGGCAACGAACAAGGAGTGACATGTTCGAGAGATTCACCGACCGAGCCCGTCGTGTCGTCGTCCTCGCCCAAGAAGAGGCGAAGATGCTCAACCACAACTACATCGGCACCGAGCACATCCTCCTCGGCCTCATCCACGAGGGCGAGGGAGCTGCGGCGAAGGCGCTGGAGTCGCTCGGCATCTCCCTCGAGTCCGTGCGCGAACAGGTGCAGGACATCATCGGCCAGGGTCAGCAGCAGCCGACCGGCCACATCCCCTTCACGCCGCGCGCGAAGAAGGTGCTCGAGCTGAGCCTGCGCGAAGCGCTGCAGCTCGGCCACAACTACATCGGCACCGAGCACATCCTCCTCGGCCTCATCCGCGAGGGCGAGGGCGTCGCCGCCCAGGTGCTCGTCAAGCTCGGCGCCGACCTGAACAAGGTCCGCCAGCAGGTCATCCAGATGCTCTCCGGATCCCCGGGGCGTGAGCCCGCCGCCGTCTCCGGCGCCGCGCACGACACCCAGCAGCAGGCCCAGGGCGGATCCCAGGTGCTCGACCAGTTCGGGCGCAACCTGACGCAGGCCGCGCGCGACAACAAGCTCGACCCGGTCATCGGGCGCGAGAAGGAGATCGAGCGGGTCATGCAGATCCTCTCCCGCCGCTCCAAGAACAACCCCGTGCTGATCGGCGAGCCCGGCGTCGGCAAGACCGCCGTCGTCGAGGGCCTGGCCCAGGCGATCGTGAAGGGCGACGTCCCCGAGACACTCAAGGACAAGCAGCTCTACTCGCTCGACCTCGGATCCCTCATCGCCGGATCCCGCTACCGCGGCGACTTCGAGGAGCGCCTGAAGAAGGTCACCAAGGAGATCCGCACGCGCGGCGACATCATCGTCTTCATCGACGAGATCCACACCCTCGTGGGTGCGGGCGCCGCCGAGGGCGCGATCGATGCGGCGAGCATCCTGAAGCCGCTGCTCGCCCGTGGCGAGCTGCAGACCATCGGCGCCACGACGCTCGACGAGTACCGCAAGCACTTCGAGAAGGATGCCGCGCTCGAGCGCCGGTTCCAGCCGATCCAGGTCAACGAGCCGAACCTGCCGCACACGATCAACATCCTCAAGGGCCTGCGCGACCGCTACGAGGCGCACCACAAGGTGCAGATCACCGATGGCGCGCTCGTCGCCGCGGCGAACCTCGCCGACCGCTACGTGGCCGACCGGTTCCTGCCCGACAAGGCGATCGACCTGATCGACGAGGCCGGCGCCCGCCTGCGCCTGTCGATCCTGTCCTCCCCGCCGGAGCTGCGCGAGTTCGACGACAAGATCGCCAAGGTCCGCGAGGAGAAGGAGCTGGCCTCCGAGGAGCAGGACTTCGAGAAGGCGGCGTCCCTGCGCGACCAGGAGAAGGAGCTGCTCGCGGAGCGGCTGCGCCTGGAGAAGCAGTGGCGCTCCGGCGACGTCGCGACCAACGCGGTCGTCGACGAGGGCCTGATCGCCGAGGTGCTGGCCCAGGCCACAGGCATCCCGGTGTTCAAGCTCACCGAGGAGGAGTCCAGCCGCCTCGTCTTCATGGAGAAGGCCCTGCACCAGCGCGTCATCGGCCAGGAGGAGGCGATCGCGGCCCTGTCCAAGACGATCCGCCGTCAGCGTGCGGGTCTGAAGGACCCGAAGCGTCCCTCGGGCTCGTTCATCTTCGCCGGCCCCACGGGCGTCGGAAAGACCGAGCTCGCCAAGGCGCTCGCCGAGTTCCTGTTCGACGACGAAGGCGCCCTGATCTCGCTCGACATGAGCGAGTTCGGCGAGAAGCACACCGTCTCTCGACTGTTCGGCGCCCCTCCTGGGTTCGTCGGCTTCGAAGAGGGCGGCCAGCTCACCGAGAAGGTGCGCCGCAAGCCGTTCTCCGTGGTGCTGTTCGACGAGATCGAGAAGGCCCACCCCGACATCTTCAACTCGCTGCTGCAGATCCTCGAGGAGGGTCGCCTCACCGACGGCCAGGGTCGCGTCATCGACTTCAAGAACACGGTGATCATCATGACGACGAACCTCGGTTCGTCGGCGATCGCCGGTGGCCCGGTCGGCTTCCAGATCGAGGGCAACTCGCAGACGACCTACGAGCGGATGAAGGGGAAGGTCGACGAGGAGCTCAAGCGCAACTTCAAGCCCGAGTTCCTGAACCGCCTCGACGACGTCATCGTGTTCCCGCAGCTCAACAAGGACGAGCTGCGTCAGATCGTCGGCCTGTTCGTGAAGCGCCTGAGCGACCGCCTGCTCGACCGCGACATGACGGTGGAGCTGACGGACGCCGCCAAGGACCAGCTCATCGAGATCGGGTTCGACCCGACGCTCGGCGCCCGCCCGCTGCGTCGTGCGATGCAGCGCGAGGTCGAGGACCAGCTGTCCGAGAGGATCCTGCACGGCGAGCTCACCCCCGGCGACCACGTGCACGTGGATGCGCAGGACGGGAAGTTCGTCTTCACGACGGGTCCGCGCGGCGAGAAGGTCTCTGTCGGCGTGAACACGCCCGGCACGATCCCGACCACACCGGACATCGCGGCCGGCGCGGCCTGATCGGATCCGGTTCCCGTACGACGAAGGGGGACGAGCACTTCGGTGCTCGTCCCCCTTTTCGTGCGTTCGACGGGGTCGTCGAGCGCCCTTCGTCTCGCTGCGCTCGCTCAGGGACCGTTCTTGGGATCGGTTCCTGAGCGAGGAGTCCTCGGGAGAGGGGTGCTGCTCAGCGGCTCCGCGCGGTGGAAGGGCGGCGCCGACTGCGGGCGGAGCGACGCGGGCGGTGCGCTGACGCGGAGGCGGGCGCACCGAAGGACTCCAGCGCGCTGCGGGCGGCGGAGAGGGACGGGTAGCTGCCGAGGCGGCGGCTGTGTCGATCGTGCAGGACGTGGGACGCGCCGTCGACGGCCACGAAACCGGCGTACTCGCCGTCTCGGGTCGCCACGTACACGTCGTGGTCGGCCTGTTTCCAGGTGATGTTCATGATGATGCTCAGATGTTCGAGGGCGGTGTCGACCGCCGGAAGGATCTCGCCGGGCGCGCGGACGCGCGTCGATGCGGTTCGCGGGCATATGCTCCGGCCGAGGGGGTTCGCGCGGTGCCGAAGAGACGTCGGCAGTCCAGGCGCGGAATCTCCGAGCGTAGCAGATCCTGCGCTCTCGTGCATACCCCAGCGCTCGCGCACCGGTACCGCGCCCCACGACACGGTGTCTGAGGCGAGCGCCCCGCCTTGAGCCGCCGCGACGGGGAGAGCGGACGCGGACGTCGAATAGCATCGCCCTGGCAGCACTCGACGAGGAGGACGGAGACGGCGATGGCACGGTGGGACATCGAGGACATCGACGGGCTGATCTTCTCGGACGGATGGCGCGAGGGGGCCGGCGGCGTCCAGCCGATCGTGTCGCCCGGCGACGGCCGCGTCGTGGCGCAGGCAGGACTCGCGGACGAGTCCGACGTCGCGCGCGCGGGCGCGAGCGCCGTCGCGGCGCAGAGCGCATGGGGCCGCACGTCGTACCGCACCAGATCCGACGTGCTCATGGGCGCGGCCGCCGCGCTGCGCGAGATCCGCGAGGACGTCGAGCATGTCCTGATCCGGGAGAGCGGATCCCTGCCCGGCAAGGCGCGCCACGAGGTCGACAAGGCGATCGACGAGCTCGTGGCCGCGGCGGGCCTCGTGACGATGTCCCAGGGCGACCTCCTGCCCGTCGAGGATCCGGGGACCATCGGGATGGCGCGGCGGATCCCCGTCGGCGTGGTCGGCGTGATCTCGCCCTGGAACGCCCCGCTCATGCTCGCGATCCGCTCGGTCGCTCCGGCGATCGCGCTCGGCAACGCCGTGCTGCTCAAGCCCGACGTCAAGACGGCGTTCTCCGGCGGCGCCGCGATCGCCGAGGTGTTCCGCCGAGCCGGGCTCCCGGACGGCGTCCTGCACGTGCTCCCCGGCGGCCCCGCGACGGGCGAGGCCGTGGTGCGCTCGCCGCACACGACCGTGATCTCCTTCACCGGCTCCTCGGCCGCGGGCCGCAGGGTGGGCGAGGTCGCGGGCGGCCTGCTCAAGCGCGTGGTGCTCGAGCTCGGCGGCAACAACGCCTTCGTCGTGATGGCCGACGCGGATCTGGATCAGGCGGTCGCCGCGGGCGTCGCCGGATCCTTCCGGCATCAGGGACAGATCTGCATGGCCACGGGACGCCATCTCGTGCACGAGAGCATCGCCGACGAGTACGTCGAGCGCCTGCGCGCCGCCGCCGCGGCGCTGGTGCCGGGAGATCCGCTCGCCCCGGGCACGACGCTCGGGCCCCTCATCACGGCCGCGCAGACCGAGCGCGTGCACGACATCGTGCAGGCCGCGGTCGCGGACGGTGCGCGCGTCGTGCACGGCGGCGCGCACGACGGACTGTTCTACGAGCCGACCGTGCTGGACGGCGTCGACGAGGGCAATGCCGCATTCCGCTCGGAGATCTTCGGCCCCGTCGCCCCGGTCACCCGGTTCCGCACCGAGGAGGAGGCGCTCGCACTGGCGAACGCCAGCGACTACGGCCTCACGGCCGCGATCCACACGCGCGACGTGGCCCGAGCGCTCGGCTTCGCCGCACGGCTCAGGGCCGGCATGGTGGCCGTCAACGGGCAGACGATCTACGACGCCGCGCACATCCCGATGGGCGGCATCGGCGCATCCGGCAACGGAGGCCGCCACGGCGGCCACTGGAATCTGGACGAGTTCACCTACTGGCAGTGGGTGACCGTCCCTACGATCTCGGGCTGAGATCCGGCCCGCGGGCGGAAGAGGACGTGCTGCTCCGAGGGGGACGGTACGTCCTCCTTCGTCGTCTCCGCGCGCGTCGACGGGATGCGACATCGTGTCGGAATCGGCGGCCGACTTTCGCGCTCACGGCACGTATCGTCGCGTTCCGGCGTCTCCCTAGCCTGGGATCTCCGCATTCGAGGAGGAATCCGTGACCGCATCTGTGAAGAGCCCCCGCGCCGCCCTGCCGCCGCTCGGCGAGGACGAGTGGCCCGAGGCCGTCGAGGTCGTCATCATGGGCGGCGGGCCGGTCGGCATGAGCTGCGCGATCCTGCTCGCCCAGCGCGGGATCGACGTGCTGCTCCTCGAGCGCCGCGACTTCCTGTTCCGGTTCCCCCGTGCGCACCTGCTCAACCCGCGCACCATGGAGGCGTTCCACGACATGGGCGTCGCGGAGGACATCTACGCGGCGACCCCGACCCACGATCGCTGGCGCAAGGCGGTCTGGTACACGACCGCGACGGGGCCGGGCCGCTTCGACGGCCTCAAGATCGGCGAGGTCCCGGCGTGGGGCGGCGGACCCGACGCCGAGCGGTACCGCGCCTCGAGCCCCCGCGCGTTCGCGAACATGCCGCAGCTGCGGCTCGACCCGCTCATCCACCGGCACGCGGTCGCCGCCGCACCGGGCCGGATCCGCGCGAAGCAGGAGGTCGTCGACATCCGGCAGGACGCGGATTCCGCGACCGTCGTGATCCGCGACGCCGTCACGGACGATGTCCGCGAGGTGCGTGCGCGCTACGTGATCGCCGCCGACGGCGGGCGCGACAGCGCGGCCCTGCTCGGCGTCGAGCTGGAGGGGCCCCGGGATATGCGCGAGGTCGTGAACTACCACGTCAGCCTCGACCTGTCCGCCTGGTCGGAGCCGGACGCGCTCCTCGGCCACTTCCTGCACCCCGCGGGCGGGGCGCGGCGGCGCGGCACGATCCAGGCGCTCGGCCCCACGCACTACGACCGCGACTCCGAGGAGTGGCTGGTGTCGGTCGCCGGCTGGATGGTCGAGGGCGATCCGGATGACGAGGCGGCGCTGTTCGACTCGATCCGGCGAATGCTGGGCCTCAGCGAGGACCACGCGATCACCATGCACTCGATGACCCGCTGGACCTACAACGGACTGGTCGCGAAGCGCTTCCGCGCCGGTCACGTCTTCCTCGCGGGCGACGCCGCGCACAAGCACCCGCCGACCGGCGGTCTCGGACTGAACAGCGGCATCCAGGACGCGCAGAACCTCTGCTGGAAGCTGGCCGCGGTGCTCGACGGCCAGGCGCCGGACGCCCTTCTGGACAGCTATCAGGCCGAGCGCAGGCCGATCGTGGCCTGGTACACCGCGCACTCCCTCGAGAACGCGAACCGGCACCCTCCGATCGCCGCGGCCCTGGGGTTCGGCGAGGACGAGGCCGAGGGCTTCCGCAACCTCGAGGTGTTCGTGAGCGACACCCTGGAGGGGGAGGCGATGCGCGCCCGCGTCGCGACCGAGGTCGCGCACAACGCGCACGACTACAGCCAGCTGGGCGTCGAGGCGGGGTTCCACTACGAGGCGGGGGCGCTGGTTCCCGACGGCACTCCGGTGCCGGGAGACCCCTCGGATCCGACCGACTTCCAGGCCACCTCGCGTCCCGGGCACCACCTGCCGCACGTCTGGCTGCAGAGCCGCGTCGCCCAGGACGGCACGGCGCCGTCCTCGCACGACCTGGTCGCGCGGGTGGGACTGACCCTGCTCACCTCGGCGTCCGCAGCCTCGCGCTGGCAGGAGGCGATCGACCTCATCGGCGGCGCCCTGCCCGTCACGGTCGTCGCGATCGACGACGCCGACGAGGCCTGGCGCGCCGCGCGCGAGATCGGCGACGACGGCGCGCTGCTCGTACGTCCGGACCGCAAGGTCGCCTGGCGTGCGGCCGAGATGCCGGCCGACCCCTCGATGGTGCTCGACGACGCGCTCGCGGTCATCCTCCGCGGCGGCCGCGCCCCCGCCGCGGATCCGGCCGAGCCGTTCCTGAAGCGCATCCGCGCGGCCGCGAGCGTGCTCGTGCAGTGAGCTCGGCCGCGGACTGAACCGCGACGCTTCGGGCGGATCCGATTCGGACACCGTGTCGGATCCGCCAGGGGGAGTTTCCCGCAGCCCGCCGATCCGCCCCGATGCGGGCTCTCATAGCGTCGAGACAGCGACGAAGCCCCGACCCTCCGGACCGCAGAAGATTCAGAAGGAGCCCCCGTGATCATCGATGTCCACGGCCACATGTCCGCCCCGGACGCGTACTACGCGTGGAAGGCCTCGCTGCTCGCCGCGCGGGGCTCGCACGGCGGCAAGCCCCCGGTCATCAGCGACGACGCGCTCATCGCCTCATACAACGCGCCGCACCCGAGCTTCGGGAACATCTCCCACCTCGACCACATCGACGGCGCGGGGATCGATCTGCAGCTGCTCTCGCCGCGTCCGTTCCACGCGATGCACTCGGAGCGCCCGACGAAGATCGTCGAGTGGTTCACGGCCGAGACCAACAACCTCATCCACCGCGCGACCGAGCTCTTCCCCGGCCGGTTCCAGGGCGTTGCGGGGATCCCGCAGAGCCCGTACCTGAGCGTCGAGCAGTGGCTCCCCGAGCTGCGTCGCGCGGTCACCGAGCTCGGTTTCGTAGGGGCCATGGTCAACTCCGACCCCTTCGAGGGCACCGAGGTGCCTCCGGCGATGGGGGAGCGCTACTGGTATCCGCTGTACGAGGCGCTCTGCGAGCTCGACGTGCCGATGCTGCTGCACTCCGCGGGGTGCAAGTTCCCCTCCCGCGAGCCCTACAGCCTGCACTTCATCCAGGAGGAGACCGTCTCGGTCTGGAGCATGATCCAGGCGAACGTGTTCGCCGATTTCCCCGACCTCAAGGTCGTCGTCGCCCATGGCGGCGGAGCGATCCCGTACCAGATGGGCCGCTTCCTGCCCTCGGTCGTGCGTACAGGGGTCTCGTACCTCGACAAGCTGCGCAACTTCCACTTCGACTCCTGCCTCTACACGCAGGAGAGCCTCGAACTGCTGCTCAAGGCCGTCGGCACCGACCGGGTGCTCTTCGGATCCGAGAAGCCGGGAACGGGGTCGCAGATCGACCCCGCGACCGGACGCTGGTTCGACGACATCCACCTGCTCATCGACGACATCGAGTGGCTCGACGACGACCGTCGCGCCGACGTGCTCGAGAACAACGCGCGCGCCCTCTTCCGCCTCTGACGGCCGCGCCCGCACTCCGAGAAAGGATCCACCATGACCGAGATCGTCGCCGGATTCGGCACCTCGCACGGCCCGCAGCTCAAGGCGGCGCCGCCCGAGGCCTGGGAGACCCGCGGGGTCGCCGACCGCCGCAGCAAGGGCCTGAAGTTCCGCGGCGGAACGTACTCGTTCGAGGAGCTCAAGGCCCTCCGCGAGGACTTCTCCGCCGAGATCACGCATGACGTCATGCAGCGCCGCTGGGACAGCTGCCAGGCATCGATGGACGCTCTCTCCCGCTTCATCGCGGAGCAGGACGTGGACGTGCTCGTCATCATCTCGAGCGACCACAAGGAGACCTACGGCGACGAGTGGCTCGCGCCGTTCTCGGTCTTCTGGGGCGACGAGGTCGCGCACGTGCCGTACACCCAGGCGCAGCTGGACGAGATGGCGCCCGGTCTCGCCGAGGCCGCGAAGGGCGATGTGCCTGACCGCACGGTCATGCGGCCGACGCACCGCGCGCTCGGAAAGCACATCATCCAGTCCACCCAGGCGGACGACTTCGACACCGGCGCGACCGAGGTCATCCCCGCCGGCCGCTACGAGAACCACACGATCCCGCACGGCTTCGGCTTCATCTACCAGCGCTTCCTCGGCCAGGAGTCGACGATCCCGATGGTGCCGATCTTCATCAACACCTTCTGGGAGCCGAACCCGCCGAGCGCCAAGCGCTGCTACGACTTCGGCCGCGCGGTGGGCCGTGCGATCCAGTCCTTCCCCGGCGACCTGCGCGTCGGCGTCGTCGCCTCCGGCGGCCTCAGCCACTTCGTGATCGACGAGAAGCTCGACTCCGAGTTCATCCAGGCGATGAAGGACCACGACGCCGAGTACCTGTCCTCGGTGCCCGCGGGCGAGATGATGTCGGGCGCCTCCGAGCTGCGCAACTGGATCGCGGTCGCCGGCATCGCCGACGAGGCGGGCCTCGGGGTCACGAACGTCGACTACGAGCCCTGCTACCGCACCGAGGCCGGCACGGGCAACGCGATGGGCTTCCTCACCTGGGAGCCGAACACCGGGGAGCGGAACGCCCGATGACCGATCCGATCGTCACGGCGCTGCGCGGGCTCGACAGCTGTGCGGTGTCGGACGCGCTGGACACGCTCGGGCTCCCCGGCGCGGTGACCGCGCTGGCGCCGCGCTGGCCGTCCGGCACGGTGACCGCCGGGCGCGTGCGCACGGTCACCGCGGGCCCCAAGGCGACGAGCGGGCCCGCGACGCACATCGCGACCCCCCTCGTGGCGGTCGCCGAGCCCGACGACGTCGTGGTGATCGACAACCACGGTCGCACCGACGTGTCGTGCTGGGGCGGCCTGCTCGCCGAGGCCGCCGTGCACCGGGGCGTCGCCGGCGTGATCGTCGACGGCGCCTGCCGCGACGTGCAGGAGAGCGCCGCGCTCGGCCTGCCCCTGTACGCCCGCGCCGCCGTGCCGGTGAGCGCCCGCGGCCGGATCGTGCAGTTGGCCTCGGACGAGCGGATCCAGATCTCCGGCGTCTCGGTCGCCTCGTACGACTATGTGATCGCCGACGTGAACGGCGTCGTGTTCGTCGCCGCGGATCAGGCGGAGCGCGTCGTCGGCCTCGCAAGGCGCATCGCCGACCGCGAGGAGCGCATGGCGGAGGCCGTGCGTTCAGGCCGCGACGTGAGCGAGGTCATGCACGACTCCCAGTTCCCCACCGTCACCGCAGAGGAGCGAACCCCATGACCGACCCCCTCATCGAGCGCTTCCGTGCGCTCGGCACCGCGACCGTCTCCGACGCGCTCGACAAGCTGCGCCGGCCAGGGAGCCTGCTCGGCCTCGCGCCCCTCGCCGACGGCCAGCACATGGTCGGCCGCGCCTTCACGGTCCGCTACGTGAGCGCCCAGGTCCCGGCGGGCACGGTCGGCGACTTCATCGACCAGGTCGAGCCGGGCCAGGTCGTCGTTCTCGACAACGACGGACGCGTGGACTGCACCGTGTGGGGCGACATCCTCACCGCCGTCGCGCACCACCGCGGGATCGCCGGGACCGTGATCGAGGGCGTCTGCCGTGACACGCACCGCGCCCTATCGATCGGCTACCCCGTCTACAGCCGGGGACGCTTCATGCGCACGGGCAAGGACAGGGTCGAGGTCGCCGAGGAACAGGGGCCGGTCACGATCGGCGGCGTCACGGTGCGTCCGGGCGACATCCTGCTCGGCGACTCCGACGGGGTCGTCGTGATCCCGCAGGACTGCGAGGCCGAGGTGCTCGAGGTCGCGGAGGGCATCCACGCCCGTGAGGAGTCGATCCTCGCCGCGGCGCTCGGCGGAGCCTCGATCGCCGAGGCCAGGGCGCGCTACGGCTATCACGACCTGCAGCGGGCCGAGGCGTGAGCGGCGCCGGAGCGCGCGTCGCGGACGACGACGTCGCGGAGCTGCTGCGGCTCGGGAGCGCGACCCTGTATGAGGCGTCGGGCCTGGACTGCTTCCTCGACGCCGCGTTCCGTCCCGCCTGGGACGGGGCGGCGATCGTGGGCCGCGCGGTGCCCGTCTCGGCGCAGGCCGGAGACAACCTCGCCCTGCACCACGGCCTCGAGGCCGCGGGTCCCGGCGACGTGCTCGTCGTCGATGGCGGAGGAGCGCCCTTCGGATACTGGGGCGAGGTGATGGCGGTCGCGGCGCAGGCGCGCGGCATCGCGGGTCTCGTGATCGACGGCGGGGTGCGCGACACCGCGCAGCTGCAGGAGCTGGGCTTCGCCGCGTTCAGCACCTCGATCTCGATCCGCGGCACGATCAAGCAGTGGCCGGGGACGATCGGGATCCCGATCACGCTGCGCGGCCGGGTCGTGCACGAGGGCGACCTCGTCGTCGCCGACCGCGACGGCGTCGCGATCCTGCCCTCCGGCGACGTCGACCGGATCCTGGACGCCGCCCGCGCCCGCGCCGCAAAGGAGGACGCCTACCTGGCGCGTCTGCGCGCGGGGGAGCTCACCCTCGACCTCTACGACTTCCGCCGCCTCGGGGATCCGATCCGCCGGGCGGCCGACACGAACGGAGCACGATGACCGGCACGCCGGACGCCGACGTCCTCATCATCGGAGCGGGCCCGGTCGGCCTGCTCGCCGCGCTCGATCTCTCGTCCCGCGGCGTCTCCGCGGTCGTGGTCGAGACGCGCGACTTCCTCGAGCCGCCGAACGTGAAGTGCAACCACGTCGCCTCCCGCACGATGGAGAGCCTGCGCCGGCTGGGGATCGCCGCCGAGGTGCGCGCCGCGGGTCTGCCCGCCGACTACCCGCAGGACGTCGCCTTCCGCACGTCCCTCACCGGGACCGAGTTGTCGCGCATCCCGATCCCGGCGAGCGGCGAGCGGTACACCGCGACCGTCGGCCCCGACACGACGTGGGCGACCCCGGAGCCGCCGCACCGCATCAACCAGACCTTCCTGGAGCCGATCCTCGCCCGCCGCGCCGCTGCGGCGCCCGGCGTGACGCTGCTCAACCGCACCCGATTCCATTCCTTCGCGCAGGACGACGACGGGGTGATCGCGACGATCAGCGACCTCGACGGCGGGAACGAGCGCACCCTGCGCGCCCGCTATCTCATCGGCGCGGACGGCGGACGATCCGCGGTGCGCAAGCAGATCGGAGCGAAGCTCAGCGGCGACCCGGTGCTGCAGCACGTGCAGTCCACCTGCATCCGCGCTCCGCACCTGTACGGGCTCATGTCGGCCGAGGAGCCGCGCGCGTGGGGCTACTACACCTTCAACCCGCGGCGGGTCGGGCACGTCTACGCGATCGACGGCACAGGGACGTTCCTCGTGCACACGTACCTCTCGCCCGAGGAGGCCGAGGATCCAGGGTCCGTCGACCGCGACGCCACGATCCGCGCGATCCTGGGCGTCGACGAGGACTTCGCCTACGAGGTCGTCTCGAAGGAGGACTGGGTCGCGCGGCGGCTGCTCGCCGATCGCTTCCGCGACGGCAGGGTCTTCATCGCGGGGGACGCGTGCCACCTCTGGGTGCCGTTCGCCGGGTTCGGCATGAACGCCGGCATCGCCGACGTCCTGAACCTCACCTGGCTGCTGGGCGCGCGGATCGCCGGCTGGGCGGACGAGCGGATCCTGGACGCCTACCAGGCCGAGCGGCGCCCGATCACCGAGCAGGTCTCGCACTTCGCGATGGGTCACCAGCAGAAGCTGGCGAAGCCGGGCCTGCCCGCAGCGCTCGAGGATGACGGACCGGAGGGCGAGGAGGCGCGACGCGCCTTCGGCGCCGCTGTGCACGACCTCAACGAGCCGCAGTTCGCGGCCGCGGGGCTCAACTACGGCTACAGCTATGACGCCTCGCCGATCATCCGCTACGACGGCGGGACGGCGCCCGGCTACACGATGGGCGCGTACACGCCCTCGACCGTGCCCGGCTGCCGCGCCCCGCACTTCCGGCTCGAGGACGGGGCCTCGCTCTACGACCTGCTCTCCCCTGGATACACCGCGGTCTGCACGCCCGGCGCGCATGTCGACGTCCTCGCCGCGGCCGCCGAGCTCCGCGGGATCCCGTTCGCGGTGATCGAGGCCCCTCGGCCTCCGGCGGAGTACGACCAGCCGATCACGCTCGTGCGGCAGGACCAGACCGTGGTCTGGCGCGGCGCGGCCCCCACCGCGCCCGAGGCCGCCGCGCTCTGGGAGCGGCTGCGCGGCGCCGCCTGAGCCGGCCCAGGAAACCGCTCCCGTCGCAAAGACTGCCGCTATTCGCCATGAATAGCGGCAGTTTTCGCGACGGGAGCGGGTGGAGCGAGCGGATCTGGGCCGGGTGCTCGGTACGTCAGCGGCGGATGACCTTCGTCGCCGCCATCGCCTTGAGTCCCTCAACGCCGAACTCCAGGCCGTAGCCGGAGGCCTTGGTGCCGCCGAACGGGATCGACGGGTCGACGCCGCCGTGCTGGTTGATCCAGACCGTGCCGGCCTCGAGGCGCTGCGCCACGGCGGCCGCCTCGTCGGCGTCGGGGCCCCATACCGAGGCGCCGAGGCCCTGTTCGGTGCCGTTCGCGCGGCGCACCGCATCGTCGACATGGGAGTAGCGCACGACGGGCAGCACGGGCCCGAACTGCTCCTCGTCGACGATCGCCGCGCCGTCCTCCACGTCGGCGACGATCGTGGCCCGGTAGAAGAGCGGGCCGAGCTCGGCGGCCGGTCCGCCGCCCGTGACGATCCTGCCCCCGCGGGCGCGGGCGTCGTCCACGAGGCGCGTGACGATGTCGAACTGCGCCGGGTTCTGCACAGGGCCGAGCCGGTTGCTCTTGTCGTGTCCCGACCCCATCGGCGCCGCCTCGGCACGCTCGGCGAGAGCCGCGACCACGTCGTCGTAGACCGAGTCGTGCACGTAGAGGCGCTTGAGCGCGGCGCACACCTGGCCGGTGTTCATGAAGGCGCCCCAGAACAGGCGGTCGGCGATCGCGGAGACGTCCGTGCCCGGCAGCACGATCCCCGCGTCGTTGCCGCCGAGCTCGAGCGTGAGGCGGGCGAGGTTGTGCGCAGAGCTCTCCACGATGCGGCGGCCGGTGGGGGTGGATCCGGTGAAGACGATCTTGGCGATGCCGGGGTGGGCGGCCAGCGCGGCGCCGACCTCGCGGTCTCCGGAGATCGCGGTGACGACGTCCGCGGGCAGGTGCCGGCGGAAGATCTCGGCGAGAGCCAGCACGCTCAGCGGCGTGTTCTCGGAGGGCTTCATGACGACGGTGTTGCCCATGCGCAGCGCAGGGGCGATGTGCCAGACCGAGATCATGACGGGGAAGTTCCAGGGCCCGATCGAGGCGACGACGCCGAGCGGGACGTAGTGCAGCTCGGTGCGGGAGGCGCCGTCCTCGCGCAGCACCTGCGGATCCAGGGCGGTGTCGGCCGCGGCGCGCAGCCAGTGCGCGGCGCCGTGCACCTCGCCGGCACCGTCGATCTTGCCCTGCTCCGCCGTGACGATCTCGCCGAGCTCCTCGGCGTGCGCGTCGAGGTCGTCGGCGACGAGGTGCAGCAGGCGTGAGCGCTCGGCGTGGCCGAGGGCGGCCCAGCCGGGCTGCGCCGCGCGGGCGGCGTCGATCGCCCGATCCAGGTCCGCCACCGAGCGGACCGGCGCGCGTCCCACTTCCGCGCGGGTGGCGGCGTCCAGGATCGGGCGACCGTCGGGGACGGAGACCGAGGTCAGCAGTGCGTTCATGGCAGCTCCCTTGCGTGCGGCGGGATCGGGGCGTTCGGAGGGTGCCCGCAATCAACTCTAATCAATATAGTCAATTAGTGAATCCGTGTCTCCCGATCACCGCAGGCCGGCGAGCGTCGCGACCCGCAGCGCCGTGTGCAGCTCGCGACGCACACCGCCGTCGGCGAGGTCGACGTCGGCGATGGCGCGGATCCGGTCGAGTCGGTAGTAGAGGGTGCTCCGATGCACGTGGAGCTCCTGGGCGGTGCGCTGCGCATCGCATCCGCAGTCCAGATAGGCCTCGAGCGTGTGCGCGAGATCGGGGCCGGACTGCGCATCGAGGAGGCGCTGCACGGCTTCTGGCAGGTCGGTCAAGGCGAGCTCCGCGAGCGGCAGTTGCAGCAGGACGCGGTCGAGGCCGAGGTCCGCCCAGTGCGCGACGCTCCCGCGGTCGTCGTCGACGACCGCGGCGCGCTGGGCGATCCGTGCCTCTCGGAGGGAGCGGAAGGCTGCCGCGAGCGGGGCGTGCGCGCCGCCGATCCCGGCGCGCAGCGCGGAGAACGCCGGCTGGGCGAGCAAGGCGGTGAGGCGGTCGGCGTCGATCTCATAGGGCACGGCGATCACGGCCTCGCCGTCGATCACTGCCCCGACCGCCTTGAGCGTGGGGAACACCGGGATGCTCGCCACGGCCCTGTCCAGCAGCAGCCGCAGGGTCGCCACGCTCGCGGCGGCGCCGGGGGCGACGGCGAGCGAGATCGCGGTGTAGTGCGGGGCGGGGGAGAGCAGGCCGCTCGTGAGCAGTTCGTCCGCGGCCCGCGCCCGGTGCTCCGTGCCGCCGCCGAACAGCGCGGAGAGCAGGCGCAGGGCCCTGTCCTCGTCCTGCCGGTTGCCGAGCGCCATCGCCGCGAGCACCACGCCGAGCTGCTCGCGCCCGGTGCGCAGCACCTCGTCGTCGGCGACGGGCTCGTGCCCGTCGGGGATCGTCGACGAGACGTAGCCGACGAGGTGGCCGTCGTGCCGGATCGGCGCGACGAGCCTGGTCTGCCCGCCCTCGATCGCCGGGATCAGCACGGGTCCGTCGGCCTGGCCGACCCGGAACTCCTTGATCGACTCCCTCGCGCGGGACGACCCGCGGTGGGCCAGGATGATCGCCAGCCGCGCGTGGTCGACATCCCCGTCGTGCACGCTGAACGCGGTGACCGTGAACTCCGCGTCGAACACGATGATGGGTCGTCCGAGCCGGTCCGCATAGGCCTGCACCTGCGCTTCGAGCGTCATCGCCCGCCTCCCTGTCTTCCTGCGCTCCCCGCTGTCCGCCGGAAGCCGTCGCGAACCCCTGCGAGGTGTGAGCGCGAGCGCCCGCGTTGCAGGGAATCGGGAAATAGATCTATATTCATTATATTCATTTCTTGAGAGGCGATGCGATGGCAAAGATGACAGGCGGCGACGCGCTCACCCTGGCACTGCTCAGCGAGGGTGTCGAGACGGTCTTCGGGATCCCGGGCGTGCAGCTGGACGGGCTCACCGACGGGATGTACCGCAAGAGGGACGAGATCGACCTGATGGTCCCGCGGCACGAGCAGAGCACGACCTACATGGCGGACGGCTACCACCGGGCATCCGGCAAGCCGGGTGTCGCGATGGTGGTCCCCGGTCCCGGCGTGCTCAATGCCGGCGCCGGCATGGCGACGGCTTATGCGTGCTCCTCGCAGGTGATGCTGCTGGCCGGCACGATCCCCTCCCGTCTCGTCGGCGGCGGCCTCGGTGCGCTGCACGAGATCCCGCGTCAGACGGAGACCGTCGAGGGCCTGACGAAGTGGTCGATGCGCCCCACCAGGGCCGAAGAGATCCCCGAGCTCGTGCACGAGGGCTTCCGGCAGATGCGCACGGGGCGTCCCCGCCCGGTGGCGCTCGAGCTCGGACCCGACCTGCTGCACGCCGAGATCGACGTCGAGGTCGGCGACCCGTTCGCGGTGGACGCGCCGGTCGCCCCCGCCGAAGACGTGACGGCGCTCCTGCGCCTGCTCGCCGAGAGCGAGCGCCCTGTCCTGCACGTCGGCGGCGGCGTGCGCGGGCATCGCGCGTTCGCGCTGATCGCCGCGCTCGCCGAGAAGCTGGACGCCCCGGTGGTCATGAGCGAGAACGGCCGCGGCTCGATCGATGCGCGGGATCCGCACGCTCTGCCCGCCTTCGCCCTCTGGGAGCTGCGCGCGACGGCGGATCTCGTGATCTCGTTCGGCAGCCGCTTCCTCACCCCGTTCGGGCAACAGGTGAACGTCGGGGAGGCGAAGGTCGCACTCGTGAACGTCGAGGCGGCCGATCTCGGCGCGCCCCGGAAGCCCGACCTCGCGATCCGGGCCGACGCCACCGCGGTGCTCGAGGCGCTCGTCGCCGAGACGCCGGTGCGCGTGGGCTGGGGCGAGGAGCTGCGCCGCCTCCGCGCCGAATGCGAGGAGCGGATCCGCGAGCGCGTCGCGCCGCAGATGGCCTTCGTCGACGCCATCCGCGCCGCCCTGCCCGAGGACGGCGTGTACGTCAACGAGCTCACCCAGATCGGATACGTCTCGACGTACGGCTTCCCCGTGCAGGCTCCGCACTCGTACGTGTGGCCCGGCTACCAGGGCACGCTCGGCTACGCGATGCCCACCGCTCTCGGCGCGGCGGTCGGCGCGGGCGGGCGCCCCGTCGTCGCCGTCACCGGGGACGGCGGGATCGGCTGGTCGCTGCAGGAGTTCGCGACCGCCAAGCGCTACGGGATCCCCCTGGTCACGGTGCTGTTCGAGGACGGTCGGTTCGGCAACGTGTGGCGCATCCAGCGCGACACGTACGGCGGACGGTTCATCGGCTCCGAGCTCGTGAACCCCGACTTCGCGGTGCTCGCGCAGGCGTTCGGCATCGACTTCGTCGACGTCGAGGATGCGGACGGCGTCCGCACGGCGATCGAGGCCGCGATCGCGGCCCGGCGCCCGGCGATCGTCCGGGTGCGGGTGGACGTCTTCCCCTCGCCCTGGTCGCTCATCCACGAGAAGCACTGATCCGCGCGGGGGCTGCGGCGGCCGGCGGCGGAGCGATCCCGCCCGGCCGCGGCAGCCCCCGATCCGGTGTCCGGTGACGCGCCGGCGTGATCCGGCGCGGCTCATCGAGGGCCGACGTGCGCCAGGGCGAGCGCGGCGAGCGCCGCGGCCTGATCCGCGAGCACGCCGTCGTCGAACAGCGCGCGGGGGGAGTGGTTCATCTCCGCCTCGTCGGGATCGATCCCGGCGGGGGTGGCGCCGAGGAAGAGGAACGCGCCAGGCACCTCGTCGAGAACCGCGGAGAAGTCCTCCGACGCCATCGAGGGCTCGGTCGCGAGCGCCGCGCGCTCCGGGCCGAGAAGCCCGCCGATCGTGGCGAGCGCCCGCTCCGCGCAGGTCTCGTCGTTGACGGTGACCGGATAGACCGTGCGGAACGAGACCGTGGCGCGGCAGCCGTGCGCGGCCGCGATCCCCTCCGCGAGGGCGGGCAGCTCGGCCTCCAGCGTCCGTCTGCTGCGCTCCGAGAGGATGCGGATCGTCGCGCCGAGGGAGGCCGTGTCGGGGATCGCGTTGATGATCTCGCTGCCGGCGAGCTTCGTGACCGAGAGGACGACCGGATCCGAGGTCAGGAAGCGGCGGGTCGCGAACGCGTGCAGGGCGAGGACGATCTGCGCGACGGCCGGTACAGGGTCGACCGCCTGATGCGGGCGGGATCCGTGTCCGCCGCGGCCCTCGACCACGACCTCGAGCGCGCAGGCTCCCGCCATGATCGTGCCGCCCCTGGTCGAGAACACCCCGGCCGGCCCGGGAAGCACATGGACGCCGTAGGCCGCCTCGACGCGCGGCCCCGCCGCGTCGAGGACGCCCTCGCGGATCATCCGCAGCGCGCCGCCTCCGGCCTCCTCTCCCGGCTCGAACATGAGCACGACCGAACCCGTCAGCCGCTCCCGGCGTGCGGCCAGCAGACGTGCCGCGCCGACGAGGCCCGCCGTGTGCAGGTCGTGCCCGCAGGCGTGCATGACCCCCTCGACGCCCGAGGCGTAGGGGAGTCCGGTGCGCTCCTGCACCCGGAGGGCGTCCATGTCGGCGCGCAGCAGCACGGCGGGACCGGGGCGGGCGCCGCGCACGACGGCGGTGATCGAGGAGAAGTCACCCGGGCCCGCAGTCGCCTCGAGGCCGAGCCCGTCGAGGGCGTCGAGCACGGCCCGCTGCGTGCGGGGGAGGGCGAATCCCGCCTCGGGATGGGCGTGCAGGGCCCGCCGCAGGGCGACGAGTTCGGGCAGGAGGGCTCCGGCGTCGGCGCGGAGCGCAGCGGGATCCGTCATGAGGACTCCTTCGTCCCTGGTCGACGATCCGAGGCCGTCGATGGTCATTGGATATGATGAATATATCCAATAGATGGTGCGCCGACGCGGGTCACCTCATACTCTGTACTCACGCGTGGCCGGCTCGGGGTCACCGCAGGGATCACCGGGGGAAAAGTCATGACGCAGATCACCAACGCCGCTGTCGCCGTGCAGGTCGCGAAGTCGCTCGAGGACGAGATCGTCTCGGGCGGCTGGAAGGCGGGGCACTTCATCGGGCGGCGGCAGGAGCTCGCCACCCGGTTCGGAGTGGCGCCGGCGACCCTCGGCGAGGCCATCCAGCTGCTCCGTTCGCGCGGCGTCGTCGATGCGAAGCCCGGTCCCGGTGGCGGAATCTTCGTCGCGTCGCGCTCGCCGTTCATGCAGCTCAGCGACCAGCTGCTGCAGCTGCGCGAGGGCAAGGCGACGGCGAGCGACTGCCTCCGGGTGCTGGACGCGCTGGACGGGCTCGTGCTGCACGATGCGATCGAGCATGCGGGCGACGATGACATCGCCGAGATCACAGCGCTCGCCGATCGGCTCCAGGCCGTGTGGGACACCGACAAGGGGCCGTCGGCGATCTGGGCGCTGCACGCGCGGATCGCCCTGATCACCCCGAACGAGCTGCTGCGAAGCCTCTACACCAACCTCGTCGACTACATCATCGCCGAGCAGCTCGAAGGCGCCACGGCGCCCAGCACGCCGGAGCGGCTGCGCACCCACCTGGACTTCGCGGCGGCGGTCGCCGGACGCGATCACGCCCTCGCGCGCTCCGCGGCCGAGCGGCACCGGCATTCCTCGGTCGCCACGCTGCTCTCCTGAGGGTTCGGAGGGGGCTGCGCGGGTTGACAGGACGACGCGTCTTCAATAATGTTCATATTCATTATTAAGAATTAACTTCCGCCCCCGAGGAGGACGCATGCCGCTCGAGTTCCGAGGCGTCGTCGATGAGATGCTGCAGACCCCGAACCGTCCCTCCGGGGCGACCCCGCCGCCCATCCGGCTCTCCCAGAACGAGATGCCCTGGACGCCGTCGGCGCCGATCGTGGCGGCGATGTCCGCGGCGGTCGAGACGTCGCACCGCTACCCCGACTACCACCGTGCCGCGGCCCGCGCCGCGATCGCCGGAGCGCTCGGCGTCGACCAGGACCGGGTGGCCGTGGACAACGGATCCGGATCGCTCCTGCACGGTCTCGCGCGACTGGTCTGCGAGCCGGGCGTGCACGGCGTCTACCCCGCGCCGTCCTTCGAGGCGTACAAGGCCGCGCTCGGTCTCGCCGGGGCCGATGCGACCGCGGTCGGTCTCGCCGAGGACGGCGCCATGGACCTCGCGGCGATGGCCGCCGCGATCCGCCCCGAGACGCGCATCGTGTACCTCTGCAACCCGAACAACCCGACCGGCGGCCTGATCCCGGTCGAGGGCCTGCGGGAGTTCCTCCGAAGCGTGCCGGAAAACGTGATCGTCGTGCTCGACGAGGCCTACCGTGAGTTCGTCACGGACGAGCCGGTCGAGGCCGCGCTGCCGCTGCTGGACGAGTTCGACAACCTCGTGATCCTGCGCACGCTCTCGAAGTCGCACGGACTCGCCGGCATCAGAGCCGGCTATGCCGCAGCCTCCGAGCGGATCGCGGAGGCGCTGCGGCGCACCTCGGTCGGCTTCGCGCTGAACGGGATCGCCGAGGCCGCCCTCATCGCGGCCTTCAGTCCCGAGGGCATCGCGATCGCCGAGGAACGGGTGGCGACAATCGTCGCGGAGCGCGCGCGCATCGTGCGCGCCCTCGACGAGGCGGGCGTGGCGGTGCTCCCGAGCCAGTCCAACTTCCTCTTCCTCCCGGGTGACGCGGGCGCGCTCATGGCGCGCTTCGCGGAGCAGGGCGTCCTCGCCCGGCCGTTCCCGAACGCCGGCGGCGCCCGCGTCACGGTCGGCCTCCCCGCGGAGAACGACGCCGTCCTGGCCGCCCTTCTCTGACGCCCCTGATCGATCCCCGGCGCGTTGCGATCGCGCGCCGGGGATCGCCGACGGACACGATCGCACTCCTGGCGGCCCGGGTTCCGACACCGTGTCGGATCGCCCGGGAAGGACTTCGGAGCCGGGCCCGATGAGGCCCGCGCAGCGGCTTCCTACGCTGACAACACGACAGACGGAGCGGTCTGATCCCGGGTGACCGGAGGTCTCGGATCGCTCTCGCGAACGGAAGAAGAGGGCAGTGACGGCAAGCGACTTCGAACGCGACCGGCGAGCATCGATCCGGCGCTCGATGACCGGCGGGTTCGGGTGGACGGTGTTCCTCGCCGCCCTGACGCTCGTGTTCGTCTACCCGGTCTCGATGATCGCGATCGGCGCGTTCCGCGACGGCCTCCCGTCGGACGACCTGCCCTTCACGCTCGGCGGACTGCTCGCGGCGTTCCAGGATCCCGAGACCTGGAAGACCATGGGCAACTCGCTCCTGCTCGTGGTCGTGTGCGGCACGATCTCGGTCGCCGGCGGAGGGCTCTTCGCCTGGATCGCGGCGAACACCAACGTCCCCGGCCGCCGCCTGCTGACGCCCCTCATGGCGGTCAATCTGTTCGTGCCGCCGCTGTTCCACACGCTCGGCTGGATCATGCTGGGCAACCCGCAGAACGGCCTGCTGAACCAGTTCGGCCGCATGCTCGGCATGCACGGACCGATCATCAACATCCAGAGCTGGGGAGGCCTGTTCCTGCTCATGTCGCTCGGCTACATGCCGTTCGCGTACCTGCTCATGCTCGGCGCCTTCAAGAACCGGGATCAGTCGCTCGACGAGGCCGCCTCGATCAGCGGCGCGGGAGCGGTGCGGACCTTCTTCACGATCACGATCCCCTCGGTCGGACCCGCGATCACGGGGGCCGCGATCCTCATCGCCGTGCTCGTGTTCCAGTCCTTCGACAGCCCTCAGCTGATCGGGCGCCAGGCCAACATCTTCGTGTTCTCGACGCAGATCTTCCACTACGTGCGGGACCAGGCGCCCGCCGAGTACACGAAGGCCTTCGCGCTCTCGCTCGTGCTCATCGTGCTCGTGCTGCTGCTCTTCCTCGCGCAGCGCTGGATCCTCCGCGGGCGCAGCTTCACGACCCTCACCGGAAAGACCTCCCGCCGCGAGCCGCAGGAGCTCGGCCCCGTGCGCTGGGTGCTCTCCGCCCTCATCGTCGTCTTCCTGCTGCTGAACCTGATCCTGCCGCTGTTCGCGATGATCCTCGGCAGCCTGCAGCCGATCTTCGGGGTGATGAGCACCGGGCTCACATTCGACAACTACGTGCAGATGCTCACGGATCCCGAGTTCAGCTCGAGCCTGGGACTCACGGCCTGGCTCGCGGTGATCGGCGGCTTCGGCTCGATCGCGGTCGCCCTGCTCACGACCTACGTCACGGCGCGCCGCACCGGCTTCATCCGCTCGTACACGTCGTTCTCGGTGTGGATCCCGTGGGCGCTGCCCGGCATCGTCCTGGCGCTCGCGTACATGTTCGCGGTGCTCTACGTGCCGGCCTTCCGCAGCCTCTACGGGACCGCGTTCCTCATGACGCTCGTGCTCATCGTCGCGACGATCCCGGTCTCCAGCCGGATCGCCGAGGGGGCGCTCGCGCAGCTCTCGCCGGAGCTCGAGGAGGCGGGACGCACGTCCGGCGCCGGATCCTGGCGCGTGCTGATCACGATCGTGCTCCGCCTCGTCGTGCCCAGCTTCCTGTCCGGCTGGTTCCTCTCCGCGCTGTTCATCGCCGGCAACCTGTCCGTGCCGATGCTCCTCGCCCCTCCCGGACTGCAGCCGGTCTCGCTGACCGCGTTCCAGCAGTTCCTGCAGGGCAACATGTCGCAGGGCGCCGCGCTGTTCATGATCATCCTCGTCGCGGCCATGGCCGTGCTCGCGCTCGCCGCCGGCTCCATGAAGCTCGCCGCGGTCCTCCGCGCCCGCGCCGGTCGCTCCGGCCGTGCCCCCTCAGTCCCCCTCACCCGGATCACCCCCTGACACACCCGAGAGGAAGAATGATGACGTTCTCCCGCAACACCCTCCGCCTCGCCACGGCCACCCTGGCCGTCGGCGCGCTCGCAGCCCTGACCGCGTGCTCCTCCGGCACCGCCGCCGCCAAGCCGGACACACCGATCGAGGTCCCCGGCACGAGCGCCGCGGGCAACGCGCACATGAACGACCTCTACGACAAGGCCGTCTCCGGAGGCAAGACCGACATCGTGGTCTACGGCCCCAGCGTCTCCTCGCAGAAGGCCCTGTTCAAGGCCTTCACGGACCGCTTCCCCGGGATCAAGGTCGTCCAGCAGGATCAGCCGGACGCGCAGAGCATCACCAAGATCGAGACCGAGGCGCAGAGCGGCAACCGCATCGCCGACATCTACGACGGCGGCGAGTCGCCGCAGGTCGCCGCGAAGGCGGATCTGTGCACCAAGGCCGACGTTCAGACGGCTCCGGACGGCTTCGAGATCCCGACCAACTTCGACGGCCGCCTCACCTACTACGCGATGCGGTACTTCGTGTTCGTCTACAACACCGACATGGTGAAGGAGAACGAGGCGCCGAAGAACTGGAAGGACCTGCTCGACCCCAAGTGGAAGGGCAAGATCACGGTCGGCGACCCGACCGTTCCCGGCGGCATCCGCTACATCCTCACCTCGCTCATGGTGCCGGAGAGCGCGGACAAGTGGGGCAAGCCCTACGTCGAGGCGCTCGCCCAGCAGGACGTGCAGTTCGCACAGTCCGAGCCCAACGTCCCCGCGGACGTGGCCAGCGGCCGGTTCCCGATCGGCATCGCGGTCTACCAGGGCTTCTACGAGGACGTTAAGGCGAAGGGCGGCCCGGTCGCCGCGGTCTTCCCGCTCGACGACGGCGGCAACTTCATGTCGCGCACCGGCATGTGCATCGTGAACAAGGCCCCGCACGCGGACGCCGCGCAGCTCTACATCAACTGGCTGTACTCGCCCGAAGGGCAGAAGGCGCTCGCCGAGAAGAACAAGTCGTACGGCTGGACGCCGGACGCTCCCGGCCCGCAGGGCGCTCCGGCGCTGAGCAAGCTCGGACGCCTGCCGTTCTCCAACCCCGACCCGAACTTCAACCAGCCCTACTTCGACTTCATCAACGCGCAGTTCAAGAAGTAGCAGTTTCGAAAACCGACGTCCCCCAGCGAGAGAGCACTGATCGGCATGACTGAGGTCCAGGTATCAGGACTGACCAAGCGCTACGGCGGCAAGACCGCTCTGCACGGATTGGATCTGACGATCGGATCCGGCGAGTTCGTCACCCTGCTCGGCCCCTCGGGCTGCGGCAAGACGACGACCCTGCGGTGCCTGGCCGGTCTCGAGCGCCCCACGGGCGGACGCATCAGCATGGGCGATCGCATCGTCGTCGACACCGACCGGCGCACGTTCGTGCCGGCCGACAAGCGGCAAGTGGGCATGGTCTTCCAGAGCTACGCGCTCTGGCCGCACATGAGCGTGGCGGAGAATGTCGCGTACCCGCTCAAGGTCGCGAAGGTGGGGGCGGCCGAGCGCCGCACCCGCGTCGCCGACATGCTCTCCGCGGTGGGACTCGCGGGCTTCGAGACCCGACCGGTCACGGCTCTGTCGGGCGGTCAGCAGCAGCGGGTGGCTCTCGCCCGCGCTCTGGCCGCCCGGCCGGGCATCATCTTCTACGACGAGCCGCTCTCCAACCTCGACTCCAAGCTGCGCTATCAGATGGGCCAGCAGGTGCGCGCGCTGCACAACCAGTTCGAGACGACCTCCGTCTACGTCACGCACGACCAGGAGGAGGCGATCACGCTCTCCGACCGGATCATCGTGATGAGCGAGGGCGCGATCGTGCAGGACGGCACGCCGAGCGAGCTGTACGACCGCCCGAACTCGGCGTACGTCGCCGACTTCATGGGCTTCCAGAACATCCTCCCCGGAACGATCCGCGCGGTGCGCGACGGCATCGCGGACGTCGAGGTCGACGGCACCTCGCTCGTCGTCGCCGGCGTCGTGACCGATCAGGCGGCGCCGGGGGAGAGGGCCGATGTGGCCTTCCGCGCCGCGCACGCCAGGATCATGCCCGCCGATGACCTCGCTCCCGGCGCCGGGCGGTTCCGCGCGGGCGTCGAGCGCAGCACCTATCTCGGCAGCGCCGTCAACCTGCTCGTCCGCGCCGACCGGCTGCCGCTCCGCGTACGGGTCGAGACGGGCGAGATGACCGCGGACGCGGTGCCGCGCCCCGGCGACGAGTACGGCTTCGCGATCAACCCCGCCCGTGCGGTCGTGATCCCGCACCGCGCGGCGACGGCACCCGCCGAGGACGACTACCTGACCACGATGACCGATGCGATCGTCGCCGCGCACTGAGCGATCGACGCCTGAGAGGAACGCCCATGAGTGACCTGCCCACCCCCCGCTCCGACGCGCCGCGCATTCGCGAGCTCGCCGAGATCGGCGGCCGCTCCGACACGCGCGACGTGCTCGCCCATGCGACCAAGCAGGCGCGCGACGACTACGACGACTACTTCATCGTCGACATCGACGCGCACGTCTCCGAGGATCACTTCTGGGGCGAGGTGCTGAGCCTCATCGACAACGACGTCTGGCGCGACCTGGGCATGAGCCAGTACGCGGGATTCGCCGGCAACAACGCGCTCCTGAACATCCAGCCCGGCATGTCGCAGCAGAGCGTCGGCGGCCGCATCGGCCACCAGGGCCGGAAGGAGCCCACCGACGGCACGGAGGGGCACCCGTTCGTGACCGCCGCCCGGCGCGGCATGGATGCGATGGGGCTCGACTACCAGGTCGTTTTCCCGAGCGCGATGCTGCTGCTCGGCATGCACCCGCAGGACGAGGTCGAGGTCGTGCTGGGCCGCGCCTTCAACCGCTGGCTCACCGAGGTGATCCTGCCGCCGAATCCGCGCCTCAAGGGCATGCTCTACCTGCCGTACAACACGCCAGAGGTGTGCGAGGAGCTGGTGGAGCAGTACGCCGACGATCCGGGGATCATCGGCTACACGGTGTGCTCGACGCGCAACAACCCGGTGCACTCCGACGTCTACACGCGCCTGTACAAGCTCATCGAGGACAGCGGCAAGCCGCTCGCCTTCCACTCCGGCTACCACTGGGGGGACCCGTCGTTCGCGCAGCTGAACCGCTTCCTCTCGATGCACGCGCTCTCCTTCACGCACTACAACCAGATCCACGTCACGAACTGGATCATCAACGCCATGCCGGAGCGCTTCCCGAAGCTCAAGATGGTGTGGGTCGAGAGCGGCCTGGCCTGGATCCCGTTCCTCATGCAGCGCCTCGACCACGAGGTGCTCATGCGGCCGAGTGAGGCCCCCGGTCTCAAGCGCCTGCCGAGCGAGTACATGAAGGAGATGTGGTACACCACCCAGCCCATGGAGCGGACCAACATGGAGCTGCTCGAGGCCACGATGAAGTCGTTCAACGCGGAGACGCAGCTGCTCTACTCGTCCGACTGGCCGCACTGGGACTGGGACGCCCCGTCCACGATCACCCGCCTGCCCTTCCTCTCCGAGCAGGCCAAGCGCAACATCCTCGGGCTGAACGCCGCACGCGTGTTCAACCTCCCCACCGACCGACAGAAGCCCTCCGCGGAGCGCGTGCTCCAGGAGCGACCCGGGATCTCCTGACATGACTGAGAACATCACCACCACCATCTCCCCCGAGATCGCCGAGCTCTCGACGGTCGTCGCCCGCCTCGGCGAGCTCGTGCAGCACGTGAGCGACGAGGAGCGCGGAGCCGAGGTCTCCGACGAGCAGATCGCCGATGTGCTCCATGCGGCCGCGCGGCTCTTCTCCGCGAAGACCGATCGGGTCGGCAAGATCGCCTGGCCGGTCCGCGAGGACGCGCTCAACGCGACCGAGACCGTCGTGCTCGTCACGGCGCTCCTGGACGCCGCCGACGTGAACCTCTTCGACATGGCGATCTGGTACCGGAGGGCCGAATGAGCGCGCAGGTCGTCCGCCGGGACGTCGTCGTCGCGAGCCTCGCCGACCTGCGGGAGCGGGAGCGGATCATCGTCGACGTCGACGGGACGGAGCTCGGCCTGTACTTCCACGCCGGCGAGGTGCGTGCATGGCACAACGTGTGCCCGCATCAGGGCGGCCCCGTCTGCCAGGGCAAGATCATGCCGCGCACCGTGCAGCTCGTGCGCGGCGAGGGCGGGCTGAAGAGCGGAGGGCCGGGGTTCCATCCCACCGACCGCAACATCGTGTGCCCCTGGCACGGCTTCGAGTTCGACGTCCTCACCGGCAAGCACCCCGCGGACCGCCGTGTCGGGCTGCGCCCGATCCCGGTCCGCGTCGACGCGGACGACGTGATCGTCACGGTCTGACGCCACGCGCGAGCCCCCGGCCCCGTCGTCCCGCTCCCCGCGAGCAGGACGACGGGGCCGCGTCGTCTGCGGGCGCACAGGATGGCGGTCGTAGGCTGGAGGGATGAGCGACTATCTCGTCCGGCCCGCGCGGGCCGCCGACGTCCAGGGCATCTACGCACTCCTGGAGCCGCTCGTGGAACGACGCATCCTGCTCGGCAAGGACATCGCCGTGCTCTACGGCGCGGTGCAGGAGTTCGTGGTGGCGGAGGCCGACGGCCGGCTCATCGGCTGCGGCGCACTGCACGTCATGTGGGAGGACCTCGGCGAGGTGCGCACCCTGCTCGTCGAGGAGGGCTGGAAGCACCACGGCGTGGGGCGGGCGATCGTGGAGCGCCTCGAGACCCACGCGGTGGACCTCGGCCTCAGCAGGCTGTTCTGCCTGACCTTCGAGGTGCCGTTCTTCGAACGTCGCGGCTTCGCGCCGATCGGCGAGCAGGTCGTGGACCCCGACGTCTACACCCAGCTGCTGCGCAGCGGCGACGAGGGCGTGGCCGAGTTCCTGGACCTCGCGCACGTGAAGCCGAACACGCTCGGCAACACGCGGATGCTCAAGCACCTTGTCTAACCTGGAATCATGAGCCCTCGCCAGTCCGCCGCCGTCTATCGTCGCCGGCGGATCGTGGTCCTCGGCATCATCATCGTGCTGCTCGCGTTGCTGATCGTGCTCGTGTGGGCGCTCGTCGGGCGCGGCGCGTCCGGCGGGGATCCGAAGCCGGTGCCCACGACGTCGTCCACGCCGTCGCCGACGGCGTCGGTGCCTCCCGCCGCTCCGGATCCGAGCGCCGACGCGAGCCCCGACCCGGCCGCGACGACGCCGGGGCCGACGAGCACGGCGGGCGCCGGGCCGGTGCCGTGCACCGCCGCAGAGGTGCAGGTCACGGCCGTCGCCGATCACGACAGCTACTCCGCCGACGAGAACCCGAAGCTGTCGATCTCGCTGACCAACAACAGCGGCAAGGACTGCACGATGAACGTCGGCACCACGACGCAGGCGTTCACGATCACGAGCGGGAGCGACACCTGGTGGCGCTCCACGGACTGCCAGCAGACCCCGAGCGACGCGATTCAGACCATCAAGGCCGGCGCCACGATCACCAGCTCGAACCCGGTCGTCTGGGATCGCACGCGCTCGAGCGTCGACACCTGCGAGGCGACCGACCGGCAGCGCGCCCCTGGTGGCGGGGCGGCATACCGCCTGACCGTGTCGATCGGAGGGTTCCAGAGCACGAATCCGGTGCAGTTCCTGCTGAATTGAACCTGGACGGAAAGTGGGAATATGTCGCCTGGGTCCAACCTTTGGGATACCATAGAGATCAAGTCTTCGAGATCTTGACGGTTGCCATCCCCAGTGGCTTCGACAATCTCAAGCGTCCCCAGCGCATCGTCGTCCGTCGTCGAGGACTTTGAGGGCCTCTTCGATCGTCTGTCCCCAAGCGATGAGCGAAGAGGTCCTCTCCTATGCTGGAACGATGGCCGTGAAGAAGTCGAAGAAGAAGGCACCGGCCGCGGCGGACTTCCGCTCCGAGGCGCTCGCGCAGGCGCTCGAGAAGCAGGACATGGCCGCGGTGGCGCTCGCCCTGCGCAACGGCAACACGGTCGTGCCGCTGATCCGGCCCGGCGCGAGGGATGACCCGCGGGACGGCGGCGAGGTGTGGACCTACCGGGATCCGGCCACGGGCGACGTCGCGCTGCTGCTGTTCAGCGACGCGAAGCACAAGCCGGCGAACCTCCCGCCCGGCGTCGGGATCTACTCGCCGCTGTGGCTGCGCTCGTTCCTCACGACCCATCGCGAGGTGATCACGACGGTGTTCCTCGACATCGCGGGCCCGCACCCGATGCAGGCGCCTCCGGAGGAGCTGCTGCGCGCGCTCGAGGCCTGACCCGGCGTCAGAACGCGGGCACCTCGTCGTCGAGACGGCGCGGGGCACGGTGCGCCTTGACGTCGCCGAGCGCGCCGCGCAGGGTCGCTGAGCGATCGTCGATCACGTGCGCATAGCCGAGCCGGGCCGCCTCCGAGCGTCGCTGCGCCGCCTGGGTGACCGGGCGCACCTCGCCCGCGAGGCTCAGCTCGCCCACCGCGGCGAGCGTGCGCGGAACGGCATTGTCCATGAGGGAGCCGGCCACCGCGATCGCGATCGCCAGATCAGCAGCCGGCTCGACGAAGCGCACGCCGCCCACGGTCGAGACGTACACGTCCTTGTCGCTGGTCTTGATGCCGGCCCGGCGCTCGAGCACCGCGAGGACCATAGCCACACGTGATGAATCGAGTCCGTTCACGACGCGGCGCGGGTTCGGCGCCTGCGTCGGGATCGTGAGGGCCTGCACCTCGACCGGCATCGCGCGTCGGCCTTCGAGCGCGATCGCGACGCACGTGCCGGGCACGGGACGTCCGCGCGAGAGGAACAGGCTCGACGGATCCGGCACCTCCGCGATCCCGGATCCGGTCATCTCGAAGCAGCCGACCTCATCGGTCGGACCGAACCGGTTCTTGAGCGCCCGGATGAACCGCAGCGAGGTCTGCCGGTCGCCCTCGAAATGGCAGACCACGTCGACGAGGTGTTCGAGCACGCGAGGACCGGCGACCGACCCGTCCTTCGTGACATGCCCCACGACGACGATCGGGAGATCCCGCTCCTTCGCGACCCGGATGAGCGCCGACGCGACCTCGCGCACCTGCGCGGGCTGGCCTGCGGCACCATCCGACAGGGCGGAGGCGACGGTCTGCACGGAATCGACGATCACGAGCTCGGGGGAGACCTCGTCGATGTGGCCGAGGATCGTGCCGAGGTCCGTCTCCGCCGCGAGATACAGCTCGTCGTGCAGAGCGCCGGTGCGCTCGGCGCGCAGCCGCACCTGCGCCGTGGACTCCTCGCCGCTCGCATAGAGCACCCGCCTGCCGGAGCGGGCCGCGGCGGCCGCGACCTCGAGCAGCAGCGTGGACTTGCCGACGCCGGGTTCGCCGCTCAGCAGGATGGCCGCGCCGGGAACGATGCCGCCGCCGAGCACGCGGTCGAATTCGGCGACCCCGCTCGAGCGCCGTGGCGAGTCCTGCGACGTGAGCGACGTGATCGGGCGCGCCTGCCGGCCGGCGGACGGGGTCGTCGCCTCGACCCGGCGCACGATGCCGGTCTGCGCGGCCTGCTCGGTCACCGTGCCCCACTGCTGGCACTCACCGCACCGGCCCACCCATTTCGCGGTCGTCCATCCGCACTCGGTGCAGACGTACGCGGGTGCGGAGGGTTTCCGGGAGGCCATGCAGCAAGGCTAGCCGGGGGCGCCGACGCTCCGTCTCGTTACGCCGACGACGGGCGGGGCGAGGGGCGCACCGGTAGCCTCGAACCACACGACGAGGGAGCGCGCATGAGCCAGGGCACCACCACCTTCCGCACGGTCGAGGAGCAGCAGGAGCGCGTGCTCGCCGCCGCTCGCCCGCGGGCCGCGGTGTCGATCCCCGTGGATGAGGCGGCCGGGTTCACGCTCGCCGTCGACGCGGTCGCCGTGAACCCGGTGCCGGTCTTCGACAACTCCGCGATGGACGGCTTCGCGGTGCGATACGCCGACGTCGCCGCCGCGAGCGAGGCGGATCCTGTGACCCTGCGCGTGACGGCGGATCTGCCGGCGGGGAGTCCGGAGGATCCGCCCCTCGTCCAGGGATCCGCCGTGCGCATCATGACCGGATCCGCGCTGCCGACCCAGGCCGACACGATCGTCCCGTTCGAGGACACCGCCGGCGGGCTCGCGGATTCACTGCAGACCGCCGTCGTGCAGCGCGCCCCGCGCGCGGAGGGGGCGCACGTGCGCCGGGCCGGGGCCGATGCGGCCGCCGGCTCCGTGGCGCTGCCCGCCGGCGCGCTCCTCGGACCGCGGCAGCTCTCGGCGCTCGCCTCGATCGGGATCGCCGAGGTGCAGGTCGCGCCACGGCCGCGGGTGGCCGTGGTGTCGACCGGATCCGAGCTGGTGCCTCCCGGCGCACCGCTGCAGCGCGGGCAGATCCCCGAGTCGAACGGCGTGCTGCTGGCCGGCCTCGCAGCCGAGGCCGGGGCCGAGGTCGTGCTGCGCGAGGTCGTCGGCGACGAGGGCGACGGGCCCGCCGAGGCTGCCGCGCGGGCCGCGGCGCTCGGCGCGGACGTGGTGATCTTCTCCGGCGGGGTGAGCGCCGGCGCGTACGAGGCCGTGCGGCTGAGCATGGGCGAGACGATGGAGTTCGTCGCGGTGGCGATGCAGCCGGGCAAGCCGCAGGCGTTCGGCGCGACCGCCGAGGGCATGCTGCTGTTCGGGCTGCCCGGCAACCCGGTCAGCGCCGCGGTGTCGTTCGAGACGTTCGTGCGCCCCGCGCTGCTGCGGCTTCAGGGCCGGGCCGAGGTGCACCGCACGCCCCGCCGCCTGCCCGCGGGCGCGGCCTGGCGCACCCCTCCGGCGCGCCGCCAGTATCTGCCGGCCGTGATCGTCGATGGCGCGGTCGTGCCGGCGACGCGAGGTGGATCCGGCTCGCACCTCACAGTGGGGCTCGCCGGTGCCACCGCCTACGCGATCGTTCCCGCCGAGGTCGAGGCGGTCGAGGTCGGGGATCTCGTCGACGTGTGGGAGCTGCACTGAGCACGCCCGCGGGAGCCGTCGGCGCCCTCGTGCTCGTGGGCGGTCGCGCGCGGCGCTTCGACGGCGCCGTCAAGCCCCTGCTGGAGCTCGGCGGATCGACGCCGTGGCAGCGCACGCTCGCCGCACTCGGGGAGAGGGAAGTCGCCCCGGTGGTCGCGGTGGGGACCGCCTGGGACACCGATGAGGCCGCACCGACGGCCGGCGCCGTGTCCGTCCCAATGATCTGGGTACGGGAGGATCCGCCCTACGGCGGGCCCGTCGCGGCGATCGCGGCGGGGCTGCCGCTGCTCGCCGAGGCGGAGTGGACGCTGCTGCTCGCCGGGGATCTCGTGCATCCGGCCGACGTCGTGCGGACGCTGTGCGACGCCGTGCGGGCGGACGTGGGGGAGAACGCGGTGGACGACGCCCCTGACCCCGTCGATGCGATCGTGTTGCGCGCCGACGACCGCGCGCAGTGGCTGGCGGGCGCCTACCGCGTCGCGGCGGTGCGCGCCGCGCTCGCCGCGATCGCGGAGCCGTCGGGCGCCGCCGCCCGCGAACTGCTCGGAGGGCTTCCGACCCGGTGGATCGCGGACGAGGATGGCATCACGGCCGACATCGACACCCCCGCCGCCTTTCCCGAACCGCTATGGTCCAGAGACCCGAGAACGAGGAGAACGACATGA
>NZ_PCOW01000018.1:0-82695 GCF_002979495.1 Microbacterium sp. MYb64
TCATGGGGACGACTCGCTACTGCCAGCCGGGGGCGACGAGGCCGGTCTCGTAGGCGATGACCACGAGGTGCACGCGATCGCGGGCGTGCAGCTTGGCCATGATCCGGGACACGTGCGTCTTGGCGGTGAGCGGGCTCAGGAACAGCCGTTCCGCGATCTCGTCGTTGGTCAGCCCCAGGCCGACGAGGCGCAGCACCTCGCGCTCGCGCTCGGTGATGCCGTCCAGCACCGTCGCCTCCGGCGCATCGCGCAGCCCCACCGTGAGCCGCTCCAGCAGCCGCTTGGTGACGCCGGGCGAGAGCAGCGCGTCACCGGCCGCCACGACCCGCACCGCGCGCACCAGATCGGCGGGCTCCGTGTCCTTCACGAGGAACCCCGCCGCCCCGGCGCGCACCGCCCGCACCACGTACTCGTCGAGCTCGAACGTCGTCACGATCACGACGTGCACGTCCGCCAGCGCAGTGTCCGCCGCGATCTGCTCGGTGGCCCAGAGCCCGTCGCCGTCGGGCATGCGGATGTCCATGAGCACGACGTCCACAGGCGTCTCGCGGATGCGCTCCAACAGCTCGCGTCCGCCCGCGGCCTCGGCCACGACCTCGATGCCGTCCTCCGCGTCGAGCAGTGCGCGGAACCCCGCCCGCACGAGCAGCTGGTCATCGGCCAGCGCGACCCTGATCACGACGCCCTCCCCCACGGCAGCCTCGCGACGACGCGCGCGCCGCCCGCCTCGTCATCGCCGATCGCGATCGTGCCGCCGAGCAGCGCCGCCCGCTCCCGCATCCCGAGGACGCCGCCGTGTCCCGAGACCTCCGGATCCGCTCCGCCGAAGCCGCGCCCGTCGTCGGACACCGTCACGACGAGAACCGGATCCGGCTCGTCCTGGCGCTCCAGCACGACGCGCACGTGGCGGGCGTGCGCATGCCGCACGGCGTTCGTGAGCGCCTCCTGCACGATGCGGTACGCGGCGAACTGCGCCGCACGGCTGGGCGCGTGGCCGGCGAGCTCGTCGTCGAACTCGATGTCGAGGCCAGGAGCGGTGAGGCCGGCGATGAGCCGCGGGAGCTCCGCGAGCTCCGCCTGCGGGACGAGCGGCGCCTCCCCGTCGCGGAGCACGCCGAGCACGCCGCGCACCTCCTCCAGCGCCAGCTTCGAGGTGTCCTTCACGTTCTGCAGCGCGGTGCGCGCCTGCTCAGGGTCACGGTCGAACAGGTGCAGTCCGACGCTCGCCTGCACGTTCATCTGCGACAGCGCGTGTCCCAGCACGTCATGCAGCTCGCGGGCGATGCGCACGCGCTCGCGCTCCTCGGCGCTGCGACGATGACGTTGCGCATCGGCGCGCATCGCGGCCATCCTCGCCCCGCGCGTGCGCACGAAGGCGCCGACCGCGAAGCTCGCGGCCAGGGCGAGCGTGGCCGCGACGATGAGCCCGGGATGCCAGATCCGGCCGATGGTGACGCCGATGAGGATCGCGGCCACCCACGCGGTCGCGACGGAGGCGGCGGCCCAGACCGCGGCTCCGCGGGCCACGGCGATCGCGATCGCGAACGCCAGGGCGAGGTACGGCGGCCCGTAGACGGGCGTCGTCAGGACGTCGAGCAGCGCGAGCGCGGACACGAGGGCGACCGTCGGCCCGGGGAACCGTCGGGCCGCGAGCAGGGCCAGCGGCCCCGCGACGGCGAGCACGAGGTGCAGCGCCATCCTCCAGTGCAGGCCGTGGTCGGCGTGCGCGGCGACCCAGATCGAGGCGGGCACCTGCACGAGCAGGCACAGCACGACCGGCGCGATCAGGCGGAAGCGCGGGGGCGGTCCGGCCGGGATCCGTCCGGTGTCTGGCCCGAACGCCGCCGCTCTGCCCCACACGGCATGTTCGAGCGGCTGATCCGGCATCCTCCGATGCTAATCGCGCCGCGCAGGGGGCGGATCCTCCGAAGGTGTGCCGTCGGCATACTCCCCGGGGAGTACGCGGAGGGGGCTCAGTTCTCCCAGGAGCGCGAGCGCTTGGTGGCGCCGCCGGGCTCGCGCATCATGTACGCGAGGGCCAGGCAGATCGCAAGGATGCCCGCGACGAAGACGGGACCCTGCCATGCGGGCAGGCCGGGGGCGATGCCCAGCAGCACGAATCCACCGAGGAACAGAATTCCGAACACGATGTAGTGAAGGATCACCGGGCAACCTCCTGTTGAGCCTCTCGAGTCTATCGCGTCGCACCGCACCGCCTCGACCCGGCCGCCCCACGGCCCGCCTGCGCAGCACGCATCACCCGCAATGCCGCGATGTCGGAGCCGGTGGCTACGCTCGCGGGCATGAGCATCTCCTACCCGCAGGTCCCGGGGCTCGTGAACAGCCCCGCGTTCAGCCATGTCGCCGTGATCCCGCCCGGATCCACGATGATCCACGTGGGCGGCCAGAACGGCGTCGACGAGACCGGCGCCGTCGTCTCCGATGACGTCGCCGTCCAGTCGGCCCGCGCCGTCGACAACGCCGCAGCCGCCCTGGCCGCCGCCGGGGCCACCCTCGCCGATGTCATCAGCTGGACCGTGCTGCTCCACAAGGACGCGGATCTGCGAGCGGCCTACGGCGCGGTCGGCCCGAAGCTCGCGCGCGAGGGCGCACCGCCGCTCGTCACCGCGGCGCTCGTGGCGGGGCTCGGCGTACCGGGCGCGCTCGTCGAGATCGGCGCCGTTGCCGCGCTCGCACCCTGACCTGTGACGGATGTCATAGCGGATCCATGACATCGTTCATCGTGCGCCTCGCGCCGCGCGGAGCAGACTGGATGACATGAACGAGGCGACATCATGAGCGAAACCCAGACGGCGCGAACCGTCATCCAGGCCCCCGCCGCGCCGCATCCCGCGATCACCGCGACCGGACTCACCAAGCACTTCCGCGGCTTCACCGCGGTCGACGGCGTGGACATCTCCGTCAAGCAGGGCGAGGTCGTCGCCTTCCTCGGGCCGAACGGCGCGGGCAAGACCACCACGATCGACATGCTGCTCGGTCTCTCCCAGCCTGACGCCGGCCAGGTGTCGCTGTTCGGGCTCACCCCGCGCCAGGCCATCGGCCGCGGCCTCGTCTCCGCAGTCATGCAGACCGGAGGCCTGCTCAGCGACGTCACCGTGCGCGACACCATGAAGCTCACCGCGTCGCTGTTCACGCACACCACGAGCATCGACGCCGCGCTCGAGCGGGCCGGCATCGCCGACATCGCCGACCGCAAGGTGCAGAAGTGCTCGGGCGGCCAGCAGCAGCGGCTCCGCTTCGCGATGGCGCTCGTGTCGGATCCTGGCCTCATCGTGCTCGACGAGCCGACCACCGGCATGGACGTGGAGGGACGGCACTCGTTCTGGCAGGCGATCCACGCCGACGCCCAGCGCGGCCGCACCGTGCTCTTCGCGACGCACTACCTCGAAGAGGCCGACCAGTACGCCGACCGGATCGTGCTGATCCGCCGGGGCCGTATCGTCGCCGACGGCACCACCGCCGAGATCAAGGCGATGGCCTCCGGCCGCACGGTCGAGGCGGAATGGGACGACGCGAGCGGATCCGGCCAGGCCGAGATCGCCGCACTGGAAGGCGTCGACTCCGTCGAGGTGCGCGGCCCGCGCATCATGATCCGCGCGAACGACTCCGACGCCGTCGCCCGCCATCTGCTCACGCGCACGTCCGCACACGACGTCACGATCACCAGCCAGAACCTGGAGCAGGCGTTCCTGCAGCTCACAGGCGACGACACGGAAGGGGAATGACATGACCACCGCCACCGAGCGCCTGGACCGGATCGATCCGTCCTCCCGCCGCGTACCGCCGATGGGCGGCTTCAGCCTCACGTTCCTGGGCGTCGAGCTCAAGCGCCTGTTCCGCAACTCGAGCGTGGTCGTGTTCACGCTGATCTTCCCGATCGCGATGCTGGTCATGATCGGGCTGCCGAACAAGAACACGTCCATCTCGAGCGTCCCCGTCAGCCAGGGAGGAATGTCGGCGGCGGTGCCGATCATGATCTCGATGGCTGTGTACGGCGCCATGGTGGCGAGCACGATGACCGGCGTCTCCGTCGCCGCGGAACGCGCCCAGGGCTGGAGCCGGCAGCTGCGCCTCACGCCGTTGAACCCGATCGTGTACATCCTGGTCAAGGTCATCTGCGGCCTCGTCCTCGGCGGCATCGCCGTGCTCGTCACGCTGATCGTCGGCGCAGCACTCGGGATCACCGCCCCGCTCGGCAACCTGATCCCGGCCGGCGTCCTCGCCTGGCTGAGCTCGCTCATGCTGACCAGCCTCGGTCTCGCGGTCGGATACGCCTTCCCCGCGCAGAACGCGATGCGCTACCTCGGCCCGATCCTCCCGATCCTGAGCTTCATGGGCGGCCTGTTCGTCCCGCTCGCGATCATGCCGGAGGCGGTGCAGGTCGGCGCACGGTTCACCCCGCTGTGGGGCATCGCCGAGCTCTCCCAGTCCGCCGTCATCGGCGTCGTCCCGAACGGCTGGGCCGTGCCCAACCTGATCGCCTGGTTCCTCATCTTCACGGCGCTGGCCGTGCTGATGTTCCGCCGCGACACCAAGCGCGTCTGACGTGACGGACGACGCCTGCGACGAGCAGGACGTGCTGGCTTCGGCCGCACGTCCTGCTCGTGGCGCAGGCCGGTTCGGCTTCCCGATGCGCTTCGGCATCCGGGAAGGCGGCTTCCTCGACGCGCCGTCCCTGGACGGTGTCACGGGCTGGGCCCGGCTGCGGCTCACGCTCGGCGCCCCCGGCGCGAAACGCTGGTATCCGGGCGCTCTGATCAGCCAGGTATTCATCATCGGGTTCATCCTGGTGCCGATCCTCACCCAGCTCCCCGCACCGGGATCCTGGTTCTGGGGGCTCGCGGTGGTCGTCTACGGCGCGCTCTTCACGTTCTCGTTCCCCGTGGCGATGGCACTCCACGACCGCTGGCGGTGGGTCCCTCCGGCGGGGCTCCTGCTGCTGTCGCTGCCCTTCCTCATCGTGCTCGGGCCCGACCTGTCCGGACTGTGGACGTACGTCGCGGTCTCCGCCGCGCTCTGCTTCGGCGGCGACTTCCGCGCCATGATCGCGGTGATCGGTCTGTCCGCCGTGTCGTTCGTGATGAACCTCGTCGACGGCGCCTTCCAGCCGACGAACACCCCGCCCTGGACGATGCCGCTGATCATCCTGTCCATCGGAACCCTGATGGCGGCCTTCACCCGCAACCTGCAGACCCTGGCCCAGCTGCGCCGCACGCAGAAGGAGCTCGCCGTCGTCGCCGTCGAGGAGGAACGCAACCGCGTCGCCCGCGACATGCACGACATCCTCGGGCACTCCCTCTCCGCCATCTCGCTCAAGGCGGATCTGGCGGCGAAACTCGCCGATCGGGATCCTGCGGCCGCCGTGGCGGAGATCCACGAGGTGCAGACCCTCGCCAGGGCCACGCTCGGCGACATGCGCGCGGTCGTCTCGGGCTACCGCCAAGTGCGGATCGCGAGCGAGCTCGCCTCGCTGCGCACGCTGCTGCCCGCCGCGGGCATCACCGCGCACCTGCCGATGACGACGGACGATGTGCCGGAGCGCAACCGGGAGCTGTTCGGCTGGGCGCTGCGCGAGGCCGTGACGAACGTGATCCGGCACGCCGGGGCGACCAACTGCTGGGTGATGCTGAGTCCAGGGCGCATCGCGATCGAGGACGACGGCGTGGGACCGACGCCCCGCCCCGCCGACGAACCGGCCGGCACAGGCCTGCACGGACTCGCCGAGCGCGCGGCCGACGCGGGCGGCGCGCTGAGGATCGGCCGCTCCCGCCATGGCGGATTCCTGCTGGAGGTCACTGCATGACGGCGAACGCGCCGATCCGGATCCTGCTCGCCGACGACCAGGCGCTCGTGCGCGGGGCGCTCGCGACGCTGCTCGGTCTCGAACACGATCTCGTGGTGACGGCTCAGGTCGGACGCGGCGACGAGGTGCTGCCCGCCGCGCAGGAGCACCGCCCCGACATCGCCCTGCTCGACGTCGAGATGCCCGGCATCGACGGACTCACCGCCGCGGCGCAGCTGCGTCAGGCGCTGCCAGGGGTGCGGATCGTGATCGTGACGACGTTCGGCCGCGCCGGATACCTGTCGCGCGCCCTGTCCGCGGGGGTCGCCGGTTACGTGGTCAAGGACACCCCGGCCTCCGAGCTCGCCGACGTCGTGCGGCGCGTGATGCGGGGCGAGACCGTGATCGACGCCGCGCTCGCCACCGACGCGCTCACGGCGGGCCCGTCGCCGCTGACCCCGCGCGAGACCGAGGTGCTGGCGGCCGCCCGCGACGGCGGCACCATCTCCGACGTGGCCCTCGCGCTGCACCTGTCCGAGGGGACCACGCGCAACCACCTGTCCTCGGCGATGCAGAAGCTGGAGGCCCGCACGAGAGCGGACGCCGCACGGATCGCCCAGGAGCGCGGCTGGCTGCTCTGAGCGCCGCGCTCATGATCGCGTCAGGATCCGGCCCCATCGATCCCCTACACTCAGCACCATGACCGGAGGATCACCTGCTTCGTCGCGCCGTCCGCGCCCCTCACGTGCGGTGATCCGCCGTCGCCGCCTCGTCATCGGGCTGATCGCGGTGCTCGCCGTCGCGCTGGTCGCCGTCGTGGGCACCATCTCGGTGCGGGCCCTGCTCGGCGGAGGCCAGGACAAGGCGGCCGCGGCGGGCGCGACCAGCACGCCGACCCCGAAGCCCACTCCGCTCACGCCCGTGCAGGTGCTGCTGAAGACCGCGGCCGACCCCGCCACCGCGTGCGCCGTGTCCTTCGCCGGCGACGGCATCGAGCACGCGCCGATGCTCCAGAAGACGGGCGTGCTGTTCTCGGGCCTGCCCATTCCCGAGCGGGCCGGATCCGTGTTCGCGGGGTGGTATCCGACCCCGGAGGCCGCTCAGGCGCAGGTGCAGACGGACCGCGTGAACGGGTCGCAGCTGACCACGTGCACGGACAACCAGCGCACGCTCTACGCCGCCTGGACCACGCCGGAGCAGAACACCGCGACCGCGTCGAAGATCCCGATCCTGATGTACCACCAGTTCACGACCAAGCCCGAGGGCGAGGACAACTGGCTGCGCAACAACTACGTGTACATCGAGGACTTCAAGGCGCAGATGGACTATGTCGCCTCCCAGAAGTTCTACATGCCCACCTGGGACGAGCTGAACGCCTTCATCGACGGCAAGCTGTTCCTGCCGCAGCACTCGCTCATCATCACCGACGACGATGCGGATCCGACCTGGCTCCAGCTCGCGGTGCCCGTGGTGACGGAGCGGAAGCTGCTGACCACGTCGTTCGTGATCACCGGCGAGCGCAAGGACGGATCGCCCTCGCCGTACGTCCTGCAGCGCTCGCACACCAACGACATGCACCGCGCCGGCGACAACGGCAAGGGACGCATGGTGAACCTCTCGGCCGATGAGGTCGCCGCCGACCTCGAGGAGTCGGCGAAGGTGCTCGGCGCGAAAGAGGTCATCGCCTACCCCTACGGTCACTACAACGCGACCGCCGAGGAGGGCGTGACCAAGGCCGGGTTCCTGCTCGCGCGCACGATCGACTTCGGCTACGTGAAGATCGGCACGAACAAGCTCCAGCTGCCCGTGGTCCGGATCAACTACGGCGACACGGTCAACGGTCTGAAGGAGAACATCGGCTGACGCCGACACGTCCGACTACGGGGATCCCCGTAGTTCGGGTGGGGGCGCGCCCCTTCGTTCGGCATCGTCCCGTTCGGGGCGCGCCCCTTCGTTTTGGGGCGCGTCTTGACACGGATTCCGGGTGCGGTGCGCCCCAAACCGTCGGAGTGCGCCCCAAACCACGCGAGTCCGCCCCGGTGGAGAAACCCTCCACCGGCCGGGTCACTCCGCGGCAGCGGTCTCCGCTTCGAGTCGCACGCGACGCTCCTCGGCCTTGCGCACCTGGCGCACGGACCGGCGCGGCGCGTACACGACGAGCGAATGGAACAGGAAGCGCACGAAGAACGCTGCGACCAGCGAGATCGCCGCGGCCAGGATGCTCGAGATGTGCCAGCTCTCGACCATGAGCGCGAGGATCGGGATCCGCACGGCGGCCTCGACGTTGTTGAACGTGAACGACTGCGCGAAGCGCACGGCGATCCCCTGCGCGTCGCCGCGCATGTCGTTGAAGACGTAGCGCTCCTGCAGGATGAAGTTGCCGACGATCGTCACCTCGGCGGCGATGACGGCCGCCCAGACGTACTCCATGCCGAGGTGCGTGAGCGCCCACATGATGACGAGGTTCGCGAGGGCTCCGACGGCCCCGATGATCGCGAACAGCGACATCTTGCCGAAGCGCAGCCGGGCGAGGTGCTTGAGGAACTGCATGCCCTGCACGAACGACGCCTTGGACTGTCCGTGCAGACGCTCGCCGAACTCCATCGGGACCTCGGCGATGCGCACGTCGGAGCGCACCAGGATCTCCAGCAGGATCTTGAAGCCGTTGGGCCGCAGCGCATCCGGATCCACGCGGGTCCGGTCGACGAGGAAGTAGCCGGTCATGGGATCCGAGGCTCCGGAGAGCCGGATCGGGAACATCGCCTTGGTGAGGAGGGTTGCGCCCCGCGAGACGCCCACCCGCATGGCGCCCGCCAGGCCGCCGTTGTCGCCGCCGCCGATGTAGCGCGACGCGACGACGACGTCGGCATCGCCGTCCTCGTAGCGATCGATCAAGTCGGGGAGCAGCTCCGGCGGGTGCTGCAGGTCGCCGTCCATGACGATGCAGACGTCGTAGGACGCGGACCGGATCCCTTCGACCACGGCACCGCCGAGTCCGCCCTCAGGCTTGTCGCGATGCAGGAGACGCACGGGCATCGGCGCGGAGGCGGCGAGCGCGCGGATCACCTCTGGGGTGTCGTCCGAGCTGTCGTCGACGAAGAGGATCTCGCCGTCGCGATCGCTCAGCGCGGCGGAGACGCGCGAGATCAGGGCGGCGATGTTATCCCGCTCGTTGAAGGTCGGAATGATGACCGTGGCACCGGGGATCCTCTCCCCTGCCGACATGCCTCCCATGCCCCCTCCTCCGTTCGCGTGACTCGACATGGTCCCATGCGAAACCATGCGGAACCTGCGCGTTTCCCGTCAGACACCCTGTCCCATCCAGGCTAACGGGCGGTGAACACCGGGCAAGGCCCTTGCCTTCTCGCCGATCCCACCCCCTCCGATGGGCCGTACCCTGGATTCATGACCACCCCCGCCTCTGACACGATCACCATGTTCGGCGCCGACTGGTGCCGCGACTGCATCCGCACCAAGAAGCAGCTCGACGAGCTCGGCATCGCCTACACCTACGTCGACCTGGTCGAGGATCCCGCCGCTGCCGACGTGGCCAAGGAGATCTCCGGCCGCATGAACATCCCTGTGGTGGTCTACCCCGACTCCTCGCACCACGTCGAGCCGTCCAACGCCGACGTCGAGGCCAAGCTGCGCGAGCTGTCCCTGATCTGACCCCCGGGGCGCGACCCTGTTCGGGGCGCGCGCCTGTTCGGGGCACGACCCTGTTCGGGGTGCGCGCACGCCGTTTTGGGGCGCGTTCTCCCGTTTCGGGGCGCGTCGTGACACGGATTCCGGGCGTAGCGCGCCCCAAAACGGGGAAGTGCGCCCCAAACCCGGGTTCCGCAGACCCCCGGGCCGGACGGATCCGGGCGCGCCGATACACTGGCGCGCATGAGCACCGCCGCTCGCGCTGAACGAGCCCCCACGCGCCTTCCCGCCCGCACGGTCGCCCGTTACGCCACGGGATCCCTCGGCACCGGGGGCTTCGCCACGCTGCCCGGCCTGGTGCTCGCGTACTTCCTCACCGACAACCTCGGCGTCGCCGCGATCCTCGCCGGGACGATCGTCACCCTCGCGAAGGTGTGGGACGTCGTGATCGACCCGGTGATCGGCGCCTGGTCGGATCGCAGCCTCATCCGCACCGGCAGCCGGAAGCGCTTCATGCTGATCGGGGCCTTCACGCTGCCCGTGTTCTTCGCCCTCACCTTCGCGGTGCCGCCGGCGTTCGGTCCGGTCGCGGGCGTGATCTGCGTGCTGCTGGCGTTCCTCGCCACGGCCACCTCGTTCAGCCTGTTCCAGGTCCCCTACATCGCGCTGCCCGCCGAGCTCACCTCGAGCTACGACGAGCGCACCCGGCTGCTCAGCTGGCGGGTGATCGCTCTCACCGTCACGATCCTGCTGTTCGGCGGCGGAGGGCCCGAGCTGCGCCGCATCACCGGCGACCCGGTCATCGGCTACCTCGTGATGGGCGTGGTCGCCGGCATCGTGATCGGCGTGGGCATGCTCATCGCCGCACGCACGGCCGACGACGCCGTCGCCGCCCCGGCGTCCGTCGAGCATGTCGGGATCCGCGCGCAGTACGCCGCGGGCTTCGCCGCCGTGCGCCGGTCGCAGCCGTTCCGCGCGCTGCTCGGCACCTACCTGCTGCAGGCACTCGCCACCGGCACGATGCTCGCAGGAGCGCAGTACGTCGCGACCTGGGTCATGCGCTCGGAGAGCGCGGTCACGCTGCTGTTCGTCGCCCTGGTCGCCCCGGCCGTGATCGCGACCCCCGTGTGGGAGCGGCTGTCGCGCCGGATCGGCAAGGAGCGCGCCTTCCGGATCGCGTCGACGATCTTCCTGGTCGCATCCGCCTCGATCGTGCTGGCGCTGTGGATGCCCGGATCCTGGATCTACGCCTCCGTGGCCGCCGCAGGCATCGCCTACGCGGGTATGCAGGCGCTGCCGATGGCGATGCTGCCGGACGTGATCTCGCACGACGAGCGCGACAGCGGACCGGGCAATGCCGGCACGTTCACCGGCATGTGGACGGCGTCGGAGACCGTGGGCTTCGCGCTGGGCACCACGATCGTCGCGGTCGTGCTGGCGGTCACCGGCTACATCTCTCGTACTGCGGGCGCTGCGAGCGCGGTCGTGCAGCCGGGGAGCGCCGTGACCGGGATCGTGCTGATCTTCAGCGTCGTCCCGGCCGTGCTGATGCTGCTGAGCCTCGCGACGCTGGCCCGCTACCGACTGCGTCGCAGCGATATCGACGGCGCCGATCGCTGAGACTCGGTTCCACACCGAGCGCGTACGCTGAAGAAAGACCGCGCCGAAGGAGATCCCGATGCCAGACACCCTCGCCGACGACGTCCGCGCACCGATCGAGAGCGCGATCGGTGCGCTGCAGAAGGGATCCGCCGCCTGGTCGGCTCTCACCGTCGGCCAGCGCGTGACGCTGCTGCGCGGAGTGCGGCGCACGGTCGCCGCGAACGCGCGGGCATGGGCGCGCGCCGCGGTGCGCTCGAAGCAACTGAGCGACGACCACCCGCTCCGCGGCGAGGAGTGGCTGAGCGGCCCCTACGCGACGCTCGGCGCGCTGGACGCCTACATCGAGACGCTCGACCGCATCGCGCACGGCCGCAACCCGCTCGACGGCCTCACCATCGACCGCACCGCGAGCGGGCAGACCCGCGTGCACGCGTTCCCGCTCGAGGGGATCGACAAGCTGCTGCTCTCCGGTTTCACGGGCGAGGTGTGGCTCACCCCCGGCGTCACGCCCGGCGATGCCAGGGCTCGTGCGGGTCTCGCGCAGCGCTCCCCTGCCGACACGGACGGCGGCATCGGCCTCGTGCTCGGCGCCGGCAACATCACGTCGATCCCCGTGCTCGACGTGCTCTACGAACTCCTCGCGCACGACCGGGTGGTGCTGCTGAAGGTCAACCCCACCCAGGACGCACTCGTACCGGTGTTCGAGAAGGCCCTCGCGCCGCTCATCGCCCCCGGTTTCCTGCGGATCGTGCGCGGCGCGGGCGACGTCGGCGCCTACCTCACCGCGCACGACGCCTTCGCGCATGTGCACATCACCGGATCCGCCCCGACCTTCGACGCGATCGTGTGGGGCACGGGACCGCAGGCCAAGCGCCGAAAGCGCGAGAACCGGCCGCGACTGAAGAAGCCGATCACGGCCGAGCTCGGCGGCGTCTCGCCGATCATCGTCGTGCCGGGCCATTGGAGCGACGAGGATCTGCGCTTCCAGGCCGAGCACGTCGCCACCATGCGCCTGCAGAACGGCGGACACAACTGCATCGCCGGCCAGGTCGTGCTCCTCTCCCGCGACTGGGCGCAGAAGGACCAGTTCCTGATCGAGCTGCGCCGCGCCTACGCGCTCGCCCCGGAGCGCCCCATCTGGTATCCCCGCTCCGATGAGCGGATGGCGCAGGCCGCCGAGGCCTATCCCGACGCGCTCGTGCTGGCGGACCGGCTGCTCGTCGAGATCGGCGAGGGCGACGACCCGTCCGCGCTGGAGCAGACCGAGTACTTCGCGCCGGTGCTGGGCGTCGAGCAGCTGGCCGGCACCGGTCAGGCGTTCCTGGATGCCGCCGTCGCGCACGCGAACGGGAAGCTGCAGGGCACACTCGGCGCGAACGTGCTGATCGACCCTGCCACCGAGGCGTCACTCGGCGCGGGCTTCGAGCGGGCCATCACCGCGTTGCACTACGGATCCATCGCGATCAACACCTGGACCGCGTTCGGCTTCATCACCCCCACCGTGACCTGGGGCGCGTTCCCGGGCAACACGCTCGCCGATGTGGGCAGCGGACTCGGCGTCGTGCACAACGCGCTGCTGCTGGCCGATGTCGAGCGCTCGGTGGTACGAGGACCGTTCCGTCCGTTCCCCCGGTCGGCGTCGATCGTGCGCGACGGCGGACGGTTCACGATCCTGCCGAAGCCGCCGTGGTTCGCCTCGTCGCGCACGGCCGCGGAGGTCAGCGAGGGCCTGACCCGGTTCCGTGCCCAGGGCGGCGTGCTCGCGCTGGTGCGCACGCTCGTGCAGGCGATGCGAGCCTGAGCTCGCGAGAGCGCCGCGTTTCGTCTCGCTGCGCTCGCTCGACGACCCCTACGGCGTGGCCACCGAGAACGTGTCACACTTGCCGAGGCCGTACTTGTAGCCGGTCGCGAACCACTTCTCGCGCTGATCGCTGGATCCGTGCGTCCAGCTCTCCGGGTTCGTGTAGCCCGCGGACTGCTGCTGGATGTGGTCGTCGCCGACGGCCGCCGCGGCGTTGAGAGCGTCCTTGATCTGCGCGTCCGTCGGCTTCTTCATGTACGCGACGCCGTTCTTGTCCTTCTCCTGCGTCATGTCAGCGATGAAGGCGCCCGCGTAGCAATCGGCCTGCAGCTCGGTGCGCACGCCGTTGCTCGCGGGGCCCGTGCCGTTGTTCGGGTACTTCGCCATCGTGCCCGTGATGTTCTGGATGTGGTGCCCGTACTCGTGCGCCACGACGTACACCTGCGCCAGGTCGCCCGCCTCGGCGCCGAACTGCTGCTTGAGCAGCTGGAAGAAGGTTGGATCGATGTAGACGGTCTGATCCGAAGGGCAGTAGAAGGGGCCGACGTCGTTCGACGCGGTGCCGCACGGGGTCGACGTGGAGCCGTCGACGCTGATCTGCCCCGGCTCGACATAGCCCTTCACGTTCTTCGCCCAGTAATCGTTCAGCACCAGGGAGACGGCGGCGACGCGGCAGTCCACGCTGTTGTTCGCGTCTGTGCCGGTGGAGCAGTTCTGCACGGATCCCTCCGTGGATCCGGCGCCCTGCTGCTGGCTCTGCGACGTGCCGGTCCCGCCACCGAGAAGGCCGGAGAGGTCGACACCGGTGAAGGCACTGATCAGCAGCACCACGACGGCGCCGAGTCCGACGACGCCGCCACCGGCGATCGCCGCCGTACGACCGCCGCTGCGTCGCTTGACCTTGTTGTCCGAGACATCGGCATCCGGGTTGAACGTCATGAGCACAGTTTTCCACGGTCTGCGCCCCGACGGGGAGGCATAGGCTCGCACTATGCGTCGCGCCGCGACCGAAGGGAGCCGAAGTGACCACCACGGTGACACTGACGGGTGCAGGAGGACAGATCGGCTACGCGCTGCTGTTCCGGATCGCCGCGGGCGACATGCTCGGCCCTGACGAGAAGGTGCGGTTGCGGCTGCTCGAGATCCCGGCCGGGATCGCGGCTGCGGAAGGCGCCGCTCTCGAGCTGCAGGACGGCGCCTTCGGGATGCTCGAGCACGTGGAGGTGACCGATGACCCTGCGGTGGGCTTCGATGGCGCCGACCACGCGCTGCTGGTCGGCGCGCGCCCGCGCGGCCCCGGCATGGAACGCGGCGACCTGCTCGCCGCGAACGGCTCGATCTTCGGACCGCAGGGATCCGCGATCGCCGCGCACGCCGCCGCGGGCGTGCGCGTGACCGTGGTCGGCAACCCCGCGAACACGAACGCTCTCATCGCCGCGGCCTCGGCCGACGGCGTCCCCGCGGAGCGGTTCAGCGCGCTCACCCGGCTCGACGAGAACCGCGCCCGCGGTCAGCTGTCGGCAGCGCTCGACGCTCCGGTGGCCGACATCGCGGGCGTCACGATCTGGGGCAACCACTCCGCGACGCAGTTCCCCGACGTCGCCTACGCGACCGTCGCAGGGCGTCCCGTGCCGGAGGCTCTCGCCGCGCAGACCGGCGATGTTCGCGCGTGGCTGGAGAGCACGTTCATCCCGCGGGTCGCCAAGCGCGGCGCCGAGATCATCCAGGTGCGCGGATCCTCCTCCGTGGCGTCTGCGGCGAGCGCGACGATCGACCACGTGCGCGACTGGGCGCTCGGCACCGGCGAGCGCCGCACCAGCGCCGCCGTGGTCTCGCACGGCGAATACGGCGTGCCGGAGGGCCTGATCAGCTCGTTCCCGGTGCGCGCGGTCGACGGCGAGTGGCGGATCGTCGAGGGACTGGATCCTGACGCCTGGGCGCGTGAGCGCATCGACCGCTCGATCGCCGAGCTCGTCGAGGAGCGCGACGCCGTCCGCGCACTCGGCCTGATCTGACAACCGGTCCCTGAACGAGGAGCGAAGCGACGAGACGAAGGGCGCTCAGCAACCACGAGACGAACCGCAAAGGGGCCGTCCTTCGTCTCGCTGCGCTCGCTCAGGAACCGAGGAGCGCACGGTCCCTGAGCGAGGAGCGAAGCGACGAGACGAAGCGCGCTCAGCAACCACGAGACGACCCGCAAACGGGCCGTCCTTCGTCTCGCTGCGCTCGCTCAGGAACCGAGGAGCGCACGGTCCCTGAGCGAGGAGCGAAGCGACGAGACGAAGCGCGCTCAGCAACCACGAGACGACCCGCAAACGGGCCGTCCTTCGTCTCGCTGCGCTCGCTCAGGAACCGAGGAGCGCACGGTCCCTGAGCGAGGAGCGAAGCGACGAGACGAAGGGCGCTCAGCAACCACGAGACGACCCGCAAACGGGCGTCCTTCGTCTCGCTGCGCTCGCTCAGGAACCGGAGGCACGCTGCGCTCGCTCAGGAACCGGAGGCACGCTGCGCTCGTCAGATCGTGGCGACGTCGATCACGAAGCGGAACCTCACGTCGCTCGCGAGCACGCGCGCGTAGGCGGCGTTGATGCCCACCGCGTCGATGAGCTCGATCTCGGCGGCGATGCCGTGCTCGGCGCAGAAGTCGAGCATCTCCTGGGTCTCCCTGATCCCGCCGATCGACGACCCGGCGAGCGAGCGGCGACCGCCCAGCAGCAGCCCCGCGCGGAACGACATGGGCTCCGGCGGCGCACCGACGCTGACCATGGTACCGTTCGTGTCGAGCAGGTTCAGGTAGGCGTCGAGCGGCAGCGGGGCGCTGACGGTGTTCAGGATCACGTCGAAGGAGCGCTTGTTCGCGGAGAACGTCTCCGGATCCGACGTGGCGAGGTAGTGGTCGGCGCCGAGCCGGATCCCCGCGTCCTTCTTGCGCAGCGACTGCGAGAGCACGGTGACCTCGGCGCCCAGGGCGTGGGCGATCTGCACGGCCATGTGCCCGAGTCCGCCGAGCCCGACGACGGCGACGCGCGTGCCGGGACCGACGTTCCAGTGCCGCAACGGCGAGTAGGTGGTGATGCCGGCGCAGAGCAGCGGAGCGGCGCGGTCGAGCGGGATCGCGTCGGGGATCCGCAGCACGAACGCCTCGGTGACGACGACCTGGCGCGAGTAGCCGCCCTGGGTGATCGTGCCGTCGCGGTCGGTCGCTCCATAGGTGCCGATCGCCCCGCCCCTGCAGTACTGCTCCTCGCCGCGCAGGCACGCATCGCACTCGCCGCAGGAGTTCACCAGGCAGCCGACGCCCACCCGGTCGCCGACGGTGAACCGCGTGACATCGGATCCCACGGCGGAGACCGTCCCGGCGATCTCGTGGCCAGGGGCGAGCGGGTAGTGCTGCGGGCCCCAGTCGCCCTGCACCGTGTGGATGTCGGAGTGGCAGATGCCCGCGTAGGCGATGTCGATGACGACATCGAGCGGGCCGGGCTCGCGGCGCTCGATCGTGGTCGGGACGAGGGGCGCGCCCTCGCTCGGTGCGGCATAGGCGGCGACGACGGGCATGGCGCTCCTCAGGGCTCCGGGGGTGGGACAGTGCGAGCGTACTCCGCCCGGTGATGGCACAGCTCCATCCGCACCTCGCAGGACGCCGATGTCCGTGGGAGAAGGCACAATAGAGGCGGAGGCGGATGACATGGAAGCGACCACGCACACGCACGGCGATGCGGACGGCACCACGGGTGCGCCGCTCGACGCCGCCCTCACCAGCCCGCTGCACCTCCCGCACGCGGCCGCGGAGTGCCCCAAGTGCTTCACCGAGCTGCAGCAGAACCGGGACTGGTGGTCTGCCAAGCCCGACGGATCCCGTCTGGTCGGCCTCGTCGTCGCCCGTGACGGCATGCCCTCGGTGGTCCAGCAGCGTGAAGACCTCACCCGTTTCGGCGTGCCGATCGAGGGCTTCCGCCACCCCGCGCCCGACATCCTGGAGAGCTGGACCGATCGCATCGGCCGTCTCATCGACACGCTTCGTCCCGGCGACGTGCTCGTCGTCGCCAACATCCACGCCCTCGGGCGCGACATCGACGAAGAGACGCGCACGGTCGCGGCGCTGCGCCGTCTCGGCGTGATGGTGAAGGTGCTCAGCCACGACGCGCGCCACCTCGCCGACGCCGGGCGCTGACGCGCGCCACCCCCGCGCGCCGGGCGCCAAGAGCGCTCACCAGCACCGCGCACCAGCACCGCTCACCAGCACCGAGGCCGGCTCAGGCGGAGGCGGCGTCCCCCGCGGGGAGCCATGCCAGCGTGGACACGCACAGGTCGAACAGGGTGCGCATCGCCACCATCGGCGGATCGTCCGCCGGCACGTCGACCGGACGCATGATCACGAGCACGAGGCGCAGGGCCCTGCGCCGCTGCGAACCAGGGATCGGCGTCAGATACATCACGGTCGTGACCGCGACCCGTTCCCCCTCCAGGGTCTGCACCTCGTCGGTCTCCATGCGCAGGAAGCGCTTGTCCTCGAGCAGCGCGGTCGCGCCGCGCTCCGCGATCGCCTCTCGCACCACCGCGTCGAGGTTCTCCCCGGCCGGGGCACGCTGGATGCTGGCGGTCAGCGAGGCCGGCAGGTATAGGGCCTCGGAGGCGTCGGCCGAAGGCACGAACATCGCGACGGCCTCGACCCGGCGCATCTGCGTGAACGCATCGCGCAGCAGCCGGTCCATCTGCGCGTACAGGTCAGGGCGGTGCGCCTGCATCAGACGGCTGCGCATCGCGCCGAGCATGTCCTTCTCGACGGCCCCGTCGACGCTCCTGCGGATCCACCCCGGAGGCAGCACGAGCGTGAAATCCGGGTCGGGGGCGGCACCAAGCTCCGCCCGGAGGCTGATCCGCTCCGTCGGTCCCTCGGGGGCGTTCATAGGGTCTCCTCCCCGGCCCGCGCCGGCATCGGTCATGACGACATCCTCTGCGCGAGGAAGCCGGGCTCGGCCTCCAGTGCGCGCTGCGCGTCTGCGGGCGAGATGATCCCGCGCCGCCGCAGGATCCCGATCGCCTCGGCGAGCTCGGAGCGGATCCGCTCCCGCTCCTCGTCGGGGATCCCGGCGATCGCGGCGCTGCGTCGCGCCACCGCGTCGGAATCCGGCAGCGTCTCCGCCGCGGAGTCACCGCGGCGCCCGTCTCCCTGCGTGCGGCGAAGGCTCCGCCGGGCCAGCATCGCGACGGCCACGCCGAGCAGTGCCGCCAGCACGGCGACCGCCGCCCACACCTGCCAGCCCGGAACCTGGTCGGCCGTTCCCCTGGCTCCGATCATCACGGCGACGACGACGCCGACGACTGCGGCGATCCAGCCGCTCACCTCGGATTCCGCGATGCTGCGACCGAGCAGCCCGCGGATCAGGGTCACAGCCTGCCACACGGCGGAGGCGACCATCAGCCACCCGGCGACGGAGATCGCGACAGCGGAGTCGGCGAGGACGAGCCCGAAGTCACTGCCGGCGAGGGCCGTGAAGGCGAGCACCGGCAGCAGGACGAGGGCCAGCGCGGGCAGCACGGCGAGGACCAGCGCCAGCAGGAACCACGGACTGCGCGCCTGTTCGCCTCGCCGTTCGAACGCCCCGGCCCCGCCGAGTTCGGCGAGGACCCTCGGACGCCCGCGGAACGCCCTCGCCTCGACCTCGGCCCACGGCACCCTGGCGCCGGTGGGCAGGTCGTTCGCCCATGCGGTCGTGCTGCGGTCGCGCTTCATCGGCTCTCCCCCGGCCACGCCTCGTCGGCCATCACGAGGCCGCGGTTCAGGTCGCCGCCCCGCCATGGCTCACCGTCCACGAGGATCCGCAGATCGTCCACGAGAGCGGCGACATGCGGCGTCGCGAGCAGGAAGGCGTCGGCGAGCACGGGCTCCAGCGTCACCACCGTCATGACGGCGTCATCGGCGAACACCGCCTGCCAGCCTCGCGTCGCGATCTGTTCGGATCCGGGAACCTCGCCGTCGAAGATCCACTGGCATCCGCTGCCGAGATGCTCCGAGGCCGAGACCGCGCGCCAGGATGCGGCGCCCTCGCGGATGCGGCGACGGACCTCCTCCAGCCCAGGGGACTCCTGCACGGAGACCCGGACGACGAAGGGGAAACCGTCCTGCGGCCAGAGCTGCAGCGCCAGCACGTCGTGCGGTGTCACGGCCGTCGCGGCATGCGCGATGAATTCGGCGCGCAGCTCGACCGGCATCGGCGCGATGTCCTCGGCCGCGCCGAGACGCGCGGCCGCCGCAGCCGCCCAGTCCGTGTCGCTGCGTCCGGTGAGCACGACGACGCGCTCTTCGTCGATCCCGACCTCGGCAACCGCTCTCATCCGCACCCCTCCGCCACCAGCATGTCATCCCCGCCGGCGCGGGGCGGACGGACGCCCTGCGGCATCACTTGTCGCCGGCGATGGCGTGCACGATCGCGGAATTGATCGACCCGCCGGATCCCGGGATGTTCCCGACGATCGTGTTCGCGCGGGAGTACATGTTCCACCCGACGCTGATCAGGATGTCTGGGGCACTCGACATGTTGTTCAGGGCCGTCGCCCCCTTGCCGGTGAAGAACCGCGCGATCGAGTCGACGGCGCGGCCGTCGGCGCCGTGGTTCTGCAGCAGCGTGCCGAAGAAGTTGCGGGCTCCGGCGCCGAAGGACCCCGTGAACTTGAAGGCGGCGGTGCCGCTGCCGAAGACCCGGGCGAGTTCCTGGCGGATCGGCGCTCGGCCGGCCCCGGTGAGCAGTCCGCCGAGCGCGCTGTCGGCGAAGCCCCGCAGCCCCTTCATCCCTCCGAACAGCTTGCCCATGCTCCCGAACGGTATGACGCCGATCGCGGCGATGATGACATCCGTGAGCCCGGCGTCGTCGCGGCTCCACTGGTAGAGCGTGAGCGCCAGGGTCGCGATCGCGACGATCGCGGCGAGGGCGGCGATGATCGGCCCGCCGATGATGATCGCGGCGACGGTGAGGATGAGGCCGACGACCTTCAGCACCTCGAGTGCTCCCGCGACGAAGCCGTCGACGTCGTCCCAGAAGCCGTCCTTGATCTTGCCGCTGGTGGCGTTGCCGATGCCGTCGACGGCGGTGTCGAACGCGGTCTCCCAGGTGTCGTACTCGGAATCGAAGACGCGCGCCTCGGCGACGAACTCCTCGTGCTTCTGCTTCTTCGACGCGTCGTCCTGCGCGTTCTCGGTCGCCTCGTCCGAGCCCTCCTTGGGCGGCACGACCCAGGTCGGGCGGTCTCCCGGGAGATAGCCCGGCAGCCCGGCGAAGGTCGTCCACAGCTCCTCGCAGCTCTTCACGGCCGCGTTGAGCCGGGGCTGGACCTCGGAGAGCGTCGTCGCGTAGGAGACCAGCACCGGACCGGTCGGCCGGTACAGCTCGCCGGCGAGCTTGAGCTGCTCATGGGTGTCGCCCACGATCTCCTGCAGCTTCTCGATCGCCTCGCCCTTCTGCCCCGAGCTCTTGTCGTGCAGCGACTTCAGGAAAGAGGCGCTCTCGCCCATCGCGTCGCCGAGAGCCGTGATCTCCGCACCGCGCTTCGAGATCGTGTCCGCATTGCCCTTGAGCCGCTCGATCCGGCGCCCCTTGGGCGAACGTTCCATGTACATCAGGGTGTTCCGATCTTCCGCGGCGGGTTCTGTCCGGTGGCGTCGACTTCCATGCTCTTCGCCGTGTCCTCGTCCCACTTCTTGCAGCCGTCGAGCACGCCCTGGACGTGCTCCTGGACCTTCCCGATGTCCCGGGCCAGATCGTGGCGCTTGTCGTCCCAGCGCGACTCGAAGTCGCCGACCTCGTCCTTGAGCTTCGACTTCCCGAAGGGCGAGTCGATCGCGTCCTGCACCGCGTCGGTGCGAGAGGACGCCCCCTCCAGCTCCGTCACGATGTCCTTGAGCTTGAGGCTCACCGCGCTCAGCTCCTCGTACTTGATCCAGATGGCCTCGGCCATGCGATCCTCCCCCTCCGACCCGACAACATCAACCTAGGGAACCTCGCCGCGCGCGTCGATGGGGAGGACTCCCCATCGGATCCACGACGTGCGCGCTCACGACAGAGGGACCGGCGGCCGAAGCCACCGGTCCCCCGAGATAGTGCGGTGCGGTGTCAGCCGCCGGCGAGCTGCGTGTCCAGATCCTGGATCGCACGCATCATCCCCAGAAGGGACTCCGACATGTCGTTGATGCCGTCCACGGCCTGCTTCAGACCCGTGGTCAGCTCCCCGTAGCCCTCACCGAACTTGCCAGACGCGTGCTGCGTCTTGAAATCCTCACCCAGCAGGTTGTCCACCTGCCCCTTCAGGGTGTCCAACTGACCCTGAATGTCATCGCGAGCCTGCGACAGCGACGACGCCACCTGCTCCATCTCCGCATAAGACGCACCGAAATCGGCCATCGTCAACACCTCCGGTAATCACTGGGACCGGACCACCCCGGCCCGACACAACGAACCTAACAACCCCCGCACAACCCCGTCGATGGGGAGCACTACCCATACCCCCGGGATCACGGGTTCAGGATCCTGCGGATGCCCTCATCCGGGGTTCGGAACGGGCCAGGTATCGCCGTCCCGCGCGGTCGCCGCCATCAGCGCGTCCAGGAGTCCGGGATCGGCGTCCGGTTCGAAGCCCTCGACGACCGCCTCTTCCAGCATGCGCTCCGCGAGCTGCTCGGTCTGTGCGAGCCCGAGCGGCACGACAGGGCCGAGGATCGCCAGCACGTCATGGCCTCGACCGAAGAACGCCCAGCGACGCGTCGCGTACTGCCCTTCGCCGTGCGCATGCAGCAGCGAGGAGGAGAATCCGTCCCCCAGTCCCTCGGACGACGTGATCAGCCCGGTCGGCGGAAGCACGGTGTCTGCCGTCGAGAGGAACCCGGCGAGCTCATCGCGCGAGAGCGGCGCGGCCGTGCGGTACACCGTGAACGGGGCCAGCACGGAGGCGTCGGCACTCACCAGGAGGAACAGGGCGGAGTCATCGTCACGGAGCCGGGCGAGGTCGTCCAGCGCGGCGGCGATCCGCTCCCGCGCATTCTCGACCGGCTGCCGGACGGCCGAGAAGCCCGCCGCCCTCTCCGCAGCCCAGACGGCGCGGCCCGCCGCGTCGTCGATGCGTCGGGGAACCGGGATCGCGTTCTCCGCGGGGAACGTCGTCCGCAGGTCTGTCATGCGTCACTCGCCTTCTGCCCCTGCGGCCGCAGCGACCGGTTCCTCGTCCTTCCGGCAGCGCTCATTCCTGCACCCACGCGAACGTCGCCATGTGCACGTCGAACAGGAGTTTCCACTGCTGGAGCCCCGGCGCATCCTCGGGAAGATCCGGCGCGCACGCGGTGGTCACCGTCCACTGCACCGCCTGGGTGCGGCGCGTCCCCGGGATCGGGATGAGGTAGTTCAGTGTGAGAGCGCGCGCCTGCTCGCCCTGGACCGTCACGGTCCGGGTCTCCGCCCACGCGAGGATGCGCTCGTCGCCTCCGAGCGGGGCCGCGCCGAATTCGGCCACGACGTGCATCACCACGTCGTCCAGCGTCACCTCCGGGGTGGAGGCGCGCTTGATCCCGATGATGCTCGCGGGGCCGACCGCCCAGGTCGGGGCCGCCTCCCCGGGGATCGCGTAGGCGAACCCGTTCTGCCGGCGCAGCGAGGCGAAGGCGTCGCGCAGCATCGGCCCGATCGTCGCCGACATCCCGCCGTTCCCGCTCGCGGCCAACCGTGCGAGCCCCTGTGAGATGACGCGGTCCTCGTTCTCCTCGGAGAGGTCGAACGCGAGCCATCCGGAGGGGAGCAGCATCCGGAACGGAGGCATCGCCGGGGTCCTGCGACCGAGCAGCTCATTGCGCAGATCACTCATGGTTCCACTCTCTCATCCACCGGGATCCGCCCCCGCCCGCTGCCGCAGGGCGTCGGCTCCCGCTCGGAGCCGGCACTCGCCCGTGCCCCGATCAGCGCACGTACTTGGTCGGAAGGTCGTTGAAGAAGCGGTCGTAGGTGCCCGTCGCCGCGGAGTAGAGGTTGCTCACGATTCCGACGCCCGTCGCGCTGACGGTGCCGAAGGTCTCGCCGGCCCACGCCCAGCCGCCCGGTCCCATGGTCTTCCCCGCTTTGGCGGCGGCGTCGAAGATCTTCGTCCCCGACGCCATGAACTCGCCCCACTCCGTGGCGCCCTTGCCGGAGAACAGTCCCGTGGTGAAGTCCAGCACCTTGCCGCCGAACGTGGCGGCCACGGGCGCCTTCAGGGTGTTCATGGCGGTGCTGAAGCGCATGCCCGCCGCGGCCGGCGCGGCGAAGGACTTGAAGAACCGGCAGGCGGGCCCGATGAACGGGATGCAGCCGACGATCGCGAAGGCGAGACCGAGCCCATCGCCGTCGCCCATCGCGAACTTCGCGATCTGCACGGCCAGCATCGCACCGGCGATCACCGCGCCGATCAGGACGAACGGACCCGCGAAGATCAGCGCGAGGATGCCGACGACGAGACCGAGCACGGTCAGCACGTCGGCCATGTCGTTCAGGAACCCCTTGACGTTGTCGCTCCAGGAGTCCTTGATCTTGCCGCTCATGCCCTCCTTGATGTTGTGCACGGCGGTCTCGTACGCGGTGTGCCAGGTGTTCCATTCCCGGTCGTAGTCGTCGGCGAGGTCGTCCCACTCGCCTTTGACGGAGGAGGCGTGCGAGGCTGCGGCCTTCGCGGCGCCCTCCTTCTTCGCGAAGTCGTCCTTGTCGGACTGCTCCGCGTCCGAGTCGGGCTTGTCCGGCAGGCCGGAGTGCTTCGACGAGGCGTCGCCGTCGGCCTGGTAGTACTCCTGCCACTTCTTCTCGAGCTCGTCCGCCAGCTTGTTCAGCCGCGGCTGCGAGGTCTCGACGGCATGCCCGTAGGTGCTGATGTGCGGGCCGACGGCGACGTAGAGCTCGCCGCCCTTGCCGAGGTCGCCGCTGACCTCCTTCGCCACCTCGCGGAGCTTGTCTATCGACTCGCCCTCCATGTCCGCACCGTCGTCGACGAGACGGCTGATGAGGCTCCAGGCCTTGTTCATCTCGTTTCCGAGATCGGTGATCTGCTTCCCCCGCGCCTGGATCTCGTCGGGCTTTCCCTCGAGGTGTTCGATGGGGTGCTTGCCGCTCGGAGTCTGGTACGGCATGTAGGGCGTTGCCGACATCACTTGCCCCCCTTGTCGCCGCCCTGCGCGGCCTTCACGTCGAAGTCCTTGAAGCCCTGGATCACGCCGTCGACGTGGTCCTTGACCGTCTTGCAGTTCTCGATCAGGGCCTTGCGGCGGTCATCCCAGCGTCCCTCGAAGTCATCGGCCGCGTCGCGGAGCGCTCCATCGCCGTACGGGTCGCCCACGGCGTCCTTGAGGTCGCGACGACGGCTTCCCGCGTCCTCGAACTCCTTGACGATGTGGTCGAGCTCGGTGGACAGACCACCCAGCTCGTCGTACCTGACCTTCACACCCATGCGCGCATCCCTTCTCGCCGGTCAGCCCAACATATCCACGGCCTCGGATCGCCGCGATGGGGAGCATTCCCCATGCATGTGCGCCGCTCCGGGCATGCGTCTGCGGCGTCACCCCGTCATCGCGCCGATCACGACGACGATGGCGGCCAGGAGAAGGGGGACGAGACAACCGAGGACGAAGGGGCGTCCAGCGCCTGCGCCGCGGAGGACCTTCCGACGGCGGAGAGCGCGCGCCGCGTCCTGATCGGAACGCGCGGATGCCTCGGGACGCGGATCGAGGGTGCGATCCAGCAACGCCGACAGGTCCTCCACCCACTCCCAGACGACCGGATCCTGCAGCCGCAGGTCCTGGCGCGCGAAGAACCACACCTCGTCGCCCACGACCTGGACGTCCGCGTCCCCGCAGACGTCGACGAGGGCCGAACGCGTGTCGGCCCCGAGCAGAGCACGCACGGTCGCCGCGTCCTCGGGGGCGCAGGACACACGGAAGCGCCGGTCGAACTCGTCGTCCACGGCGATGACGGCCTGCGGAGCCTGCGGGCGCCAGGCTGCTCCGCCCCGCGCCGTCACCGACTGGATGCCCAGGGCCGGCAGTGCGGTCCGCACCGTGAATCGCGCATAGGCGATCGCGATGTCCATCCGGGCCCGCCCCCCGCCGATGTGGAAGCTGAGGTTCGCGACCTCGAGCGGCCTCGGCCGGCTCGCGGTGACGGGATCATCGAGTTGCGGGCCTTCCGCGGCTTCGAACACGGCGGCACGGCGCTGCGGATCGGCCTCGCGCAGCGCGTGCGTCAGCCCGTTCGCCGGAGCGAAGCGGCGCAGCCGGTACCAGCGGTCGTCCGCGTCGCGCAGCTGCGGAGCGATGCGGGCGATCCGCCGGTAGGCGTACGGCAGGGCGAGGACGGCCCAGGCCAGCACGGCGAACGGAAGGGCGACGCCGTGACCGGTGGCCAGGCGCATGATCATGATGAGGACGAGGACGGCGGCCGCGGCGATCAGCGCCATGCCGACGGCGGTTCCCACTCCGACGAACCAGGTGCGGGAGGCGAAGCTCCGCGCCGTGACTCCGCCGCCCTCGGCGGCGAGCGCCTCCTGCGCCTCCGCGCGCGCGGCAGCGCGATCCACGGGCGCCGTGAGCGCGGTCTTGTCGAAGGTCAGCACGGTCTTCTCGCTCATACCAGCGTCTCCTCCTCGATCAGCGGCAGCTGCATGATCACCTGGCGTCCCGCCTGCACGAAGATGCCCCGCCCTTCGGGGAAGTCCGTGCGCTTGACCTTGGGGAACGGGACCTTGAACACGGCGTCGCCGTCGAAGGCATCCGGCTTGAGCACGATGCCCTTGCGGCCTGCCTTGAAGTCGCCGATGTAGCCGAACCCGCTCGTGGCCTGCGTGACGTCGAGGTCGCCGATCAGCAGGTGGTCGCTGCGGTTGATCGCCTGGAACAGCGCCTTCATGTCGCGCTCGGCAGGCGTGTCCGCGAACTGCGGCACGTCCTCGACGACGACGAGCAGCCGCACCGGCATCGACTCGTCTCCGGCGAGCTCGGCGAGCTCCGCGGCGAGCTCCTTGGCGGCCTCTGGCGTGGTGGCGCTGCGGGTCCAGTCGGCGTAGTCCTTGAGGACGGATCGGCGCCCGCCGAAGTGGAACAGCTTGACCGCGGGGTCGAAGCGGCGCATCGACGTGATGATGCCCTTGAGAGCCGTGGTCTTGCCCGACAGCGGCGGTCCCGCCACGAGGAACGTGCCGATCGGATCGAAGTCACGCGCGGCGAGCGTGTCCTCTGCGACGCCCAGCACCGGGAACTCCCCGACGCGGTCGGGGAGCGCCGAGGCGGAGAGCCGCGTGGGCAGCGATCCGATCTCGGCGACCTCGCGGGCTCCCGCGGAGCGCAGTTCCGCGGCCATCGCCTCGAGCAGCTTCGTCTGCTCCGCCACGTTCGGGGTGCCGCCGAGGGTGGCGATCTGCGTCTCCAGCCCGTCCACGATCGCGCGGCCCGGCGCGGAGCGCTCGTCGAGCACGTCCTTCGGGGCGTTCAGCATCGCATAGCCCGACTCGTCGGAGAGGCGCAGCACGACCTTGCGCGACACGTTCGCGCTGACCGCGGTGGGCACGGATCCGGAGCGGTCGGCGGTCGCGATCACGTGCACGCCCAGCGGGCGGCCCTCGCCGAGGATGCGCATGAACGTCTGATAGAACGGCATCCGCGCCGTGGTCGACTCCCACTCGCTGCGGAACTGCGGGAACCCGTCGAGCAGGAACAGGATGCGCGGCTCGTCGATCCCGGTGAGCTCGCGGTACTCGGTGAGGCTCGCGGCGTTCGCGGCGCTGAACCGCTTGCCGCGGTCGTCGAGCACGCGCGCGAGCGAGCGCAGGATGCGCTGCACGCGCTCCGCGTCGTCGCCGGAGATGACGGATCCGACCTGCGGCAGGATCTCGAGGCTCTTGAGCGCCCCGGATCCGAAGTCCAGCGCGTACACCTCGACGTTCGTGGCGGCATCCGATCCCGCCGCGATCGCGAGCGTGCGCAGCACGGTCGACTTGCCCGCGCCGCTCGTCCCGTACACGAGCAGGGAGCCGTCGCGGTCCGGCACGAAGTAGGTGGGCTCCTGCAGCTGGCGGGAGGGCACATCGGTCTTCCCGAGCAGGATCTGCCCGTCGCCGAGCGTGGGGAGATCGCGGATGTCGACCGCGTGCTCGAGGTCGTCGAGCCACGGCCGGCGCGGGGCGGGGATGCCGGCATGCGTCGCCGCCGCGACGAGCGTCGCGACGATCCGCTTCTGGTCGTTGGGTCCGAGGTCCCCGTCGTGGCTGTCGGACTCGGGCTCCTGGTCCGGCTCCCAGAGCTGGGTGGATCCGAACCGCAGCTCGGCCACGCGCACGTCGGCGACCTGCTCCTCGTCCGTGGACCACCCGCCCGCGTAGGCGGACTGGAACGGCACGAGACGCCCTGGGCCGGTCTTCGCGATGCCGCGGCCGGGGATCGACGGCGGGAAGGACGCGGCGACGGCGTCGTCCACGACGTCCTTGGAGTCGGACTCGTCGGCCATGCGCAGCGCCACACGCAGGTTGGTGTTGGCGCGGAGGTTGTCCTTGATCACGCCGGCGGGGCGCTGCGTGGCCATGATCAGGTGGATGCCGAGGGAGCGCCCGCGCTGGGCGATGTCGACGACGCCGTCGACGAACTCCGGCACCTCGCCGGCGAGGGCGGCGAACTCGTCGATCACGAGCACGAGCGCGGGCGGGGTGTCCGGGTCGCGGCGCTTCTCGAGTTCGAGCAGGTCCTTCGCCTTCTTGCGGTTGAAGAGGTGCTCGCGGTGATGCAGCTCGGCGCGGAGGCTCGTGAGGGCGCGGCGCACGAGGTGCGGGCTGAGGTCGGTGACGAGGCCCACGGTGTGCGGGAGGTCGACGCAGTCGGCGAACGCGGATCCGCCCTTGTAGTCGACGAAGAGGAACGTGACCCTGTCGGGGCTGTGCGCGGCGGCCATGCCGAGCACCCACGCCTGCAGGAACTCGCTCTTGCCCGCGCCGGTGGTGCCGCCGACGAGGGCGTGCGGACCCTGGGTGCGCAGGTCGAGGGTCATCGCGTCGGTCTGCGACTGGCCGATAATGGCGCGCAGGTTGCCCGCCTTCTTGAGCCGTGACTGCGGCGCCCCCGACCGGTCGATGATCGTGTTGTTCTGCCGCCAGCGGTCGATCACGCTGGTCGGGTCCGACGCGGTCTCGGATCCGACGAGCGAGAGGAACATGACCGAGTTCGGGATGTCCGAGGAGTCCTCCACGACCGTCGAGGCGTCGACGACCGGGGCGAGGCGCTTGGCGAACATGGTCATGTAGGCGTGCGAGACGCCCTCGACCCTCACGTCGGGGTAGGCGATGCCGCTGCGGACCGTGCCGACTCTCGCGTGCTCGAGACCGGCCGTCACGTCGATGAAGCTGCGGCAGGCCGCCGGCAGCGCCTCCACCACGGGGGCGACGAACAGGGCGTAGACGCCGACGTCGGCGCCGCGCTCGAGGATCTGGGTGAGCCGGGCGCGATCGACGGGGGCGTCGTTGGTGACGATGACGAGCACCGCCGCCTGCCCCTCGAACGCGGACTCCTCGGCGGCGCGCTTGACATCGGTGCCGTAGCGCATCGGATCCCAGTCGTCCCCGTACGGCAGGCGCTGCGACGCTGCCGCCGTGGAGCGGCGCATCACGATCTCCTCGAGCCCGTTCAGCAGCGCGGTGCCCGTGGACGCCGAGTCCGCGAGCGCCATCTCCTTGAACGGGTTGCGCTCGCTCGAGGTGTGCGGCAGCCAGGTCAGCCAGTCCAGCTCGTTCGCCCAGCCGGGCTCGGTGAGCGCGACCGCGACGAGTTCGTTCGACGAGTGCATGCCGAACAGCTGCACGGCGAGGCCCCGCAGCGCATCGCCCGCCACCGAGGTGGGACCGGCGACGCCGAGGGATCCCACGCTCTGCAGCGACTCGAGGATCGGCACGTCCTCGATCACCCGGTAGCGCTCCTCGAGGCGGTCGACCCGCTCCACGAACTCGGGCAGCGCCTCTGCGGCCTCGGTGCGGGTGATCGTCGTGCGGGACAGGTCGGCGCAGGTGCCCAGTCGCACCGCGAGGAAGTTCCAGTGCTCAGGGCGGCGGGTCCACAGCAGCGGCCCGAGCCGCATCGCCTCGTCGAACACGACCGCGACCGCCGGCACCTCGTTGTTGCGCACCGCATGCTCGCGCGGGCGCGCGTGGTAGAGCTTCTCCTCGAGGCGCTCGAACTGGTCCTCGAACAGCTCGGCCTCCTTGCGCAGGCGCTGGCCGAGGTTGGTCTTCTGCGAGATGAAGTTGCCGAACATCATCATCGGGCTCGCGGCCGCCATGAGCAGGGACAGCATGCGCCCGGTCACCGCCCACATCGTCACCGCGAGCAGGATCGGAGCGACGAGCATGGGCCAGGGGAACAGTCGCTGCACCTGATCCCGCGGGTAGCGCGGCTCGTCCACCTCCTCGCCGGCGAAGCGCTCCTCGACCCGCGGGCTGCGGTTGAAGAGCAGCGCACCGCCGCGCTCGAGCACCGGATCCTGATCCGCGGCGCTGCCGTCGAAGTCGCCGACGAGGCGCACCACGATCTCGCTGTCGCCGAGCGTGAAGGGCTGCCCCGGGATCACCCGGAGGCGCTGCATCAGGCCGCCGTCGACGAGGATCCCGTTCGCGGAATTCAGGTCGACGAGTTCGACGAACGTCCCGGCGACCTCGATGCGGGCATGCTTCTTCGAGACGAGAGGGTCGGCGAGGTGCACGTCGGCGGTGGCCTCGCGACCGATCACGAAGTGACCGATCGGCAGGGAGAACTCCTGGCCGGCGGCGGGACCGGAGAGCACCTGCAGGTGCGCCGCAGGACGAGCGCCCGCCGTGCCGGTCTCGATCCGGTCGGCGCCGAGGTTCACGATCTCGGCGAGGAAGCCGGATCCAACCGGGGCGTCGCCGATCGCGAGGTCGGGGTTCAGCGTCACCAGGCGCTCGCTCGTGGGCGGCGCGACCGAGAGCGTGAGCGTCTCGCCGTGCCCGACGCGGATCGCGCGCAGCGGATCCGTCGTCGCGATGTGATGCGCGACGTCGGCGACCGTGGCCGTGGAGTCGGCGGTGACGACGATGTCGGTGAGCGGTGCGCCGGGGCGGCGCAGGGTGAGCTTGACCTTCATCGGTGATCCTCCGGGCGGCGCTCGCGCGCTGTCGTGTCTGCGGCGGCCGCGCGGGCGCCGGGGGTCATGCCTGCTCCACGCGCAGGCTGCGGTCGCCGAAGCGGAGCACGTCGCCGGCGCGCAGCTCGGCGGGGTGCCCCGGGGTCAGCGGGTGCTCCGCGCCGTCGCGCACGATCGAGCTGCCGTTGGTGGAGCCGCGGTCGACGGCGACCACGCCGCGACGCGAGAGCAGGATCGCGACGTGGGTCTTGGACACCGAGCGCGTCTCGTCGGGGACCCGCACGAGCTGTGCGTCGCCGTCGCCGTCCCCGGCCGCCGGCGCACGCCCGATGAGGGTGGCCCTGCGCACCTCGATCCGCTCGCCGTTGTCGATCACGAGGACCGCGCGCGGGGCGTCGGGAGCGGAGACAGCTTCAGGTGCCGGTGCCGGTGCCGGTGCAGGCGCTGGCGCTGGCGCTGTCTCCACCGGCGCGATCGTCGGCGGCTGCCAGGCAGCGGCGGCGGGCGCCGACGGCGGGGCGAAGCCACCTGCGGGGGCGTCGGTCGCCGCGGGTGCTGGCGCCGCGGTTACCGGGGCAGGGCCGCCGGCCGGCGTGGCGAGCGACGGCACGCCCGCGACGGGCGCACCGGCACCGGCCGCCGCACCGGGCGCTCCTGACGCCGCGGCGACCGGAGCCGCGGCACGGTGCGCGCCCACGACCCCGCCGGAGAAGCGTCCGGTCGGCACGTACATCGCGGGAGCATCGCGGTCGACCGGCGTGGCGAGCGAGGGCAGCACGGGCGCGGCCTCGTGCACCTCCGTGGTGATCTGCTTGCGCGCGATGCGCATCCGCTTGCCGTCATAGGGATTCAGGCCCCGTCGCACGTCGACGAGCCAGGTGGCCGCGGCCCTGTCCGGCCATCCGCGGCCGCGCCGCTCGGGATCGAACAGCGGAGACAGCGCGATCACGAGGAGCGGTCCGACCACCGGCACCAGGAACGATGCCGCGAGGATCAGGTAGCGCACCACGGCGCCGCGCCAGAAGCCCGGCTTCTCGAGCGTGCGCACGTTGACGGTGCGGATCCCGCACGCGGCCTTGCCGAGCGTCATTCCCTTGAGGCCGTGCAGGATGAGCTGCACGAGCGTGTAGACGAGCATGAGCGCGTAGGAGACGATCAGCGGGAGCAGGATCCAGATCAGGTCCTTGCGCGCCAGCAGCCCCGACGGATCCGCCGCACTCAGCAGCACCAGGTTCGTGCCGGCGATCGCTCCGGGAACGGCGATGACGAGCGCCACGACCAGTTCGAGGAGGGTCGACAGCATGCGCGCACCCGGGCGGGCCGGGACGAGCCCGATCGCCTGCGCGTACGCCGGATCGGGACGCCCCTGCGCGTCCAGACCCTCGATGTCGGTGGTCTGGGCCGGAATCTCCCAGATGTCGTTCGACAGGCTCATATCCCCTCACGTTATCAAGGCGGCGGGCCGGATCCCGGTACGCCGCCGCTCGCCCGCGAAACGCGGAAACGGGGGCCGGTGGACGTGCCACCGGCCCCCGCAGCACCGAGCGCGGTGTCAGCCGCCGGCGAGCTGCGTGTCCAGATCCTGGATCGCACGCATCATCCCCAGAAGGGACTCCGACATGTCATTGATGCCATCCACGGCCTGCTTCAGACCCGTGGTCAGCTCCCCGTAACCCTCACCGAACTTGCCAGACGCGTGCTGCGTCTTGAAATCCTCACCCAGCAGGTTGTCCACCTGCCCCTTCAGAGTGTCCAACTGACCCTGAATATCATCACGAGCCTGCGACAACGACGACGCCACCTGCTCCATCTCCGCATAAGACGCACCGAAATCGGCCATCGTCAACACCTCCGGCAATCACTAGGACCGGACCACCCCGGCCCGACACAACGAACCTAACAACCCCCGCACAACCCCGTCGATGGGCAGCACTACCCATACCCCCGGGAGCAGCGCTCCGGGGATCAGTCGACGGAGTCCCCGCGGTCCAGGGCCGCCGGGAGCACGGGCTCTTCGAGCTCGCGCTCCCAGGTGAACGTGGAGATCATCGCGTCACTGAGCAGCTCCAGGGAGTCGACGACCTCGCCCGGTACGACGTCGCCGTCCGGGATCACGATCGTGGTCGTGAAGACGAGGGCCTTCCGCCGCTGCGTGCCGGGGGCGGGGATCACGTAGGTGAGGGTGCGGCCGCCGACCCCTTCGATCCGGCGCGCGTTCGCCGGTCGCTGCGGCTCCGACCGCCACCGCACGATGTGCGGCGCGTCCTCGTCGAGGAACTGCGCGCCCTTGGTGCGGAACGCGTCCGACACCCAGCCGTCGAGGTTCTCGCCGTCCGCGGCGCTGAGCGCGGACGCCGTGATGGACATGGGCAGCAGCTCGTCCATCTCCACCTGCTCCTGGCGGTAGATCGCGAACACCTTGGTGCGCGCCATCGCCTGGTTGGTCTGCGCCATCAGCCCGCGGAACTCCGCATCCAGATCCGGGCGGTTCGCCTGCCGGAAGATCGCGCTCGCCCGCTTGACGTCGTCCTCCTGGGCGGCGTTCGTGGGCAGGTGCTGCACCCAGCCCGGCGGCAGCACGAACCGGAAGGCCGGGATGCCGAACCTCAGCTCGACCCCGAGATCGTTCATCGTTCCCATGTCACATCCCCCGTCGTCGATCCAATGTCCTGGTCAGCTCGCGCCGCGCAGGGCGAGGCGCGAGAGCTGCGCCATGCCGAGACGGCGTCGCGCACGCCGCGCCTCCGAGGCCATCGTCGGCATCGATGCACGCCTCACGAGAGTCGCGAGCTCGCGCCACCGGCTCAGATCGAGCCGTGACACCTCATCGCGGTGCCGTCGGTTCGCTCGCGCCAGCGCACGCCGCGTCTTGGAGAGCAGGGCTTCCTCCGTGCTGTATGCGTCGTCCGTCCCGATCGCGCGCGCCTTGGTGATCGCCGATGTCGCCTCGTCGAGGATGCGCGCGGTCTCGTCACGAAGTCCGGTCGCGCGCTGCAGGAGTCCCTCTTCCTCGGCCACCCACGCCGCGGCGACGGCGTTCGCGCACGGCTGGCACAACCGCTTCGGCATCGCTCCGGTCTTGGCGTAGCCGCAGACGCACCGCCGAGCCACGGCCGCCAGGCCGCGGTCCAACGAGTCGGATGGCGCAGCGCCGCCTCGCACGGACTCCACCGTCGCCAGCAGCCTCGCCGCTCCCGGTGTTCCGTGAGCCCGCATCAGGTCGTTCGTGCGCAGCAGATCGAACCGGGAGTCCGAAGGCAGCGCGGACGCGAGGTCCCGCCAGGCGCGGGCCTCCCGCTCGGGGACGAGAGCAGCTGCGCGCGACGCGAAGTCGTCCAGAAGTTCAGCGCACAGCGGACCCAGGCGAGCCTCGACCTCATCGACATCGATGCTGCTGTCCTCCTGCAGCCCGATCACCGCGGCTCGTGCGCGCCTCACGGCGTCCGCGTGCATGGTGCGCAGCTGCGGGGACCCCGCCAGCAGTGAGTCCTCGAGGGCGATGAGGTCCTGCAAGGACGTCATCGGGCCACCGCATCGGGGACCCCGATGCCCAGGATCAGCTGGGGAAGCTGCTGCTCGAGCAGCAGGAAGGCGGGGAGCGTCGTACCGAGCACATCCATCAGGATCGTCCACGTGCCGTCGTTCAGCAACACCGTCCACTGCGCGACGAGCGTCCCGCCCTGCTCCGCCTCCTCGTCGACGAGCACCCCCCACCGCACGATGTAGCCGATGCCGTGGGTCTCGGTGCGCAGAGGTGTGACGTCGACCGCCGTCGAGGACGTGGCCTCGGCGAACAGCTCTTCCGTGCGGGGACGATCCGCCGACGACTCGACGGCGACGCTGACCAGGAGGTCGCTGTAGATGCCAGGAGGGGCGAACCACAGCCGAGCGGCGCCGGGTCGCGAGTTGCCGAGCATCATCCGAGCCGTGGCGACGATCTGCTCGACGGCTTCCGGGGCCGTGTCGGGATGGATCCCGTACCGCCCGAGTGCCTCCCCGACCCAGGTGTCAGCCCCTTCGGCATCGGCCGGGTCCAGGAAGGGGATCGCGACGAACTGGGCCGCGTCGTACTGAAGATCCCAGGGCAGCTCGCCCGGATGCGGCATCAGAACAGCCCTCGGACGAAGCCGACGGGCGAGAGCGCACCCGAGGGCTTGCCGTCGGCCCCGACGGAGACACCGCGGTCGGTCCACTTGTAGGTGTTCCACATCGCCTCGAACGTGGAGAAGGACGGCGCGTCGGCGATGCCCTGGAAGCCCTTGGGCAGCGACTGGGTCAACACGTTCTGGAAGAAGGTGCTGCCCGAGCTGACGCTCTCGTGGAAGGCCACCGAGAACGAACGGCCTGGGCCGAAGAGCATGCGCTCGGTGACGCCGTCCACGAAGCCCGTGACGGGATTGACGCCGAGTCGGCGCAGACCCTTCACACCCGCGTAATACTCCTTGAAGCCTCGCGAGCCGTACTCGATTCCGGCGTCCGCGAAGCTCTTCAGGCCGCGCATCTGCTGGACCGGATTGCGGAACTGGCCCACGAACTCCGACCCGAACTTGTTGAGCATGTTGCCCTTGCCCGCGCCGAAGATCTTCCCGAGCTTGCCTATCGGCAGGATGCCGACCACCGCCCAGGCCAGATCCCATCCGTCCTTCCTGCCGTCGAACATCAGCGCCACCGTGAGCGCGAGCGCGATGACGCCGACGACCAGAGCGGCGATCGCGAAGAACGGTCCGCCGATGATGAGACCCAGCACGGCGATCGCGAGCCCGATCCAGCCGACCCACTCCGAGATCACCGCGAGCACGCCCGCGATGTTCTCCCAGGTGCTGTCCTTGCCGATCTTGTTCGCGTCGCCGAGCCCGTTCACGGCGTGCTCGTACGCCTCGTCCCAGGTGTCGTACGCGGTGTCGAAGCGGCCGAGGTTGTGGTCGTGCGTCTCGTTCGCCGTCGTCAGCGTGGAGTGCGCGGACGTCGCAGCGCCGGAGAGCTTCTCACCCGCCGACTTCGACGCGTCGGCCTGGTCGGGCGCCGGCGGGTGGTCCGAGACGGACGTGTTGTGCTGGGTGAGCGCGCTGTCCGCGGCGGTGGCATCGGACTGCGCTGTGGCGAGAGCCTTCTCGCTCGTCTCGCAGTCGCCGACGATGGTCCTCATCTGCGCCTGCACCGTGGCGAGCACCCCGGCGTAATCGGTGAGGGTCTTGCCCGCGGGCTTGTAGCGCCGGCCCGCCTCGTCGAGGTCTCCGTGGATGTCGCCGATGACGTCCTTGATCTTGTCCATCGCGTAGCCCTTGCCGACGAGCTTGCCGCTCTTGATGTCCTGCAGGGTCGACGCGGCGGTCGTCATCTGCGTCGCGAGCGTCGTGATGGTCGTGCCGCGATCGCTGATCGCCGCGGAGTCGCCCTCGATGACGGCGACCTCGTGCCCCTTGTGCGTCTTCATCCCGCTCCCCCTCAGTTCGCCACGGCACGGCCGCGACCGCCGCCGGTGCCCTGGCCGGACTGCTGCATCGAGCCGGCCATGTCGGTGTCGGTCTTGGTGACCTCGTCGACGGTGCCCTTCACCCGCTCGGAGATCTCCTTGAGCTTGGACAGCAGCTTGTCGCGGCTGTCGTCCCAACTTCCCTCGAAGTCATGCACGCGTGACTTCAGCCGGTCATCGCCGTCCGGGCGGCCCACCGCCTGCTCGAGATCGTCGCGCCGTTTCGACGCCGCCTCGAACTCATCGACGATCGCGATCAGCTGCGCGCTGGTCGTCTTCAGATCGTCGATCGGGTAGAGAACCCCGTCCCCCGCCATGTCATGCCCTCCGTGTCATCGCCCCTGCGGGCGTCTGCTGGTGCGGACGCATCGGGGCGCCGTGCGGATGGATCCGGCACGACGCCTCCGATGTACGCGATGCGGTGCGGTGTCAGCCGCCGGCGAGCTGCGTGTCCAGATCCTGGATCGCACGCATCATGCCCAGCAGCGACTCCGACATGTCATTGATGCCGTCCACGGCCTGCTTCAGACCCGTGGTCAGCTCCCCATACCCCTCACCGAACTTCCCCGACGCATGCTGCGTCTTGAAATCCTCACCCAGCAGGTTGTCCACCTGCCCCTTCAGAGTGTCCAACTGACCCTGAATATCATCACGAGCCTGCGACAACGACGACGCCACCTGCTCCATCTCCGCATAAGACGCACCGAAATCGGCCATCGTCAACACCTCCGGTAATCACTAGGACCGGACCACCCCGGCCCGACACAACGAACCTAACAACCCCCGCACGACCCCGTCGATGGGCAGCACTACCCATACCCCGGGGGCGCGTCACTCGGCGTCGGCGGGATCCGTCTCCCCGACATCGAGAAGTGTGAGATCCGCCTTCGCGACCAGGCGCGAGGCGATCACGTGCTCGACGAGGCGCGCGCGCCGATTCGTCGCGGAGCCGCCTGCGCCCCCGCGCATCCCCGGCACGCCGATCCGGTCGAACTTGTCGCAGACGTTGTCGAGCTTGCGGTTGAACCGCGTCACCGTCCACCCCAGGCGCGCCGCGGCGTCGGCACTGGACGGGATGGCGCTCATGCCGGTGCCGTCGCGGCGCAGCAGCGGCTCGGCGAGCGCGAGCAGCAGCTGCTTCTGGCTGAGCGTGAGCGGGACCTCGCCGATCGTGGAGTCGCCCTCGACCTCACGCTCGCGCCGGGTCTCCCGGAACGTGGGCTCGGAGGAGTGGATCGTGAACTCATACGTCGTCGGTCCCGCCGAGAACACGACGCTCGTGGTCGCGAACACGAGCGGGAGGCGCGCGCCGGGGGCGAGCCAGGCCTGCACACCGCCGGTCGCGTCCGTCACGGTCGCCTGCAGCCGCGCCCCGATGTTGGCCAGCCACCAGAGGCCGCCGGATTCGGCGATCTCCAGGAAGTGCCGGTGCAGGAACAGGTTGTCGTCGATCGAGAGGTCGCCCTCGCGCCCCACCACGAACCGGCCGCCGGGCTGGATCGGGAAGTACTCGCCCGCGAACTCGACCGTCACGCGTGCGCGCGACGGGTCCTGCGTGATCTCCGGATCCAGCGTCATGGCGTCGTGCACCCCCGGACAGGCGCCGAACCGGAACCGTTCTCGCGGCGCAGCACGACGTCGATGCACGTCTGCCCGCTTTGCGCGGGAATCGTGATCTCAGCCTTGTCGACCTTCGTCGTCTCGCCGTCCCCGGCGAGCGTGATGACCGTGACGAGGTAGGAATCGCGGTCCTGCGGCTTCGGGTTGCTCCAGGTGAAGTGCACGCCTCCGGCTCCGTCCGGCGCGCCCACCACGTCCTTCGGCGCCGCGGCCATGTCCCCGAGCGGATCCACGGGGTTCACCTCGGTGGACGGGCTGGGCTTCGGCAGCGCCCTGTTCGCGTTGAGCAGGTTCACGGTCACGATGGATCCGCCGATCAGGACGACGGCGACGACCGCGGCCACGAGGCCCCACAGCAAGCCCTTGCGGGACCCGCGTGCCGTCGGAGCTTCCGCCGACGCGTCCCCCACCGCGCCGGGAACCCCGGGCACGAGCGCCGGACCCGCGTCGTTCGTGACGGGGACGCCGGCGATCGGGCTGACCGTACGCGGAGCCCGCAGCATGGTCGGATCGTCGTCCCCCTGCTCCGGAGCGGGAGCAGGGACCGGCGCGCCGACGGCGGGTCCGGCCGCCGCCGTGGCGTCCTGCGGCACCCGGATCACGGTCTCGTCCGTGAGGGACGGGTCCACGGTCGGGACAGGAGGCAGAGCGGCGTCGAAACGCGGACCGGGAGCAGGCGCACCCGCCTGCGGCGGCATCGGGCTCGTCGTCGCCGACGGCCGGGTGGCGGTGTGGCCGGGATCGATGCTGACGACCTCGCGCACCCTGGTCAGACCGTCGTCGTCATCGTCGTGGTCCGGCTCGGGCTGGTGGTCGTCGACGATGTCGATCGGGGTGACCGAATGGCTCAGCTCGATCTGGATCTTCTGCAGCGCCCGCGCGAACGCCACCGCGCTGCCGAAGCGGTCGTCGGGGTTCTTCGCCATGCCCCGCTCGAGCAGGCGGCCCAGGCTCTCCGGGACGTCCGCACGGCCGAGCGGCGGAAGAGGCTCGGACTCGATGCGCGCGATGAGGTCGGCGCCGCTGTTGCGCTGGCCCGGCTTCTCGAACGGGCTGCGCCCCGTGAGCAGCGTGTAGAGCGTCGCGGCGAGCGCGTACACGTCGGAGCGCACACCGCCCTGCGGCGGGTCGCCGAACGACTCCGGCGGCGACCACGGGATCGACATGCCCGCGGCTTCGCTCACGGCGCCCGTGGTCGATGCGATTCCGAAGTCGGTCAGCGCCGGCCTGTTGTAGGCCGTCACCAGGATGTTCGCGGGCTTGATGTCGCGGTGCAGCACGCCGGCACGGTGTGCGGTCTCCACGGCTCCCGCCACCTGCACCCCGACGCGCAGCGCCTCGGCCACGCTGAACGGCTCCTTGCGGGCGCGCTGCTGCAGGTTCGGCCGCGGGCAGTACTCCATGACGAGGTACGGCCGCCCGTCAGCGGCGACACCGGTCTGGTAGATCGTGACGATGGCCGGATGCGTCGACAGCATCGCCATGACATTGGCCTCGTCCGCGAACTCCTGCGCGGCGCCCGACGCCAGCCGGTCGGCCAGCAGCACCTTCACGGCGACGCGGCGGCGCGGCTGCTGCTGCTCGTACAGGAAGACGTCGGCGAAGCCGCCGGTGCCGAGCGGCTCGACGTAGTCGAATCCGTCCAGCTGCGGCGGCGGAGACGGCGGCCGGCTCACGGCAGCTCCTCGAAGGCGACGGTGACGCCGTCGCCGAGATCGATCACGTCACCCGTGACCACGATCGTCTGCTCGCCGGGGTGCAGCCGCACAGGGTCGCTCCCCGGACGCAGCAGGGTGGACCCGTTCGTGGTGTGCAGATCGAGCACCACGACCGCGTCGGTCTCCGGCCGGATCTCGAGGTGGCTGCGGGAGATGTCCTGCTGCGGGCTGTCGACCGCCACGAGGTGCGGCAGCGTGGACCCGCTCGAGCGGGTCGCACGCGGCCGGCGGCCGATCACGACTGTGCGGTCGAGGGCCACGACCTGTCCCGAGGACAGCCGGATCCGCGGGCCCGCGGTGAGAACCGCCACCGCGGCGGGTTCTTCGGTGACGCCGGGCACCGAGGACACCGGAACGGCCGAGATCGGCGCAGGGGTATCCGCCTCCGCGACCTCGGACGGCAGGGCGGATGGCAGGTCGGTCGCGAGGCCGCCGCGCATCGCGCGGGCCTGGGCGAGGGAGATCGTGGCGCCGTCGTGGTCGCCGTCGTCGATCGGCTGCGCGACCGGAACCGCGGTCGGCGCCGGCGAGAGGTCGAGCGTATGTCCGCCGAGCGGGGCGGCGATCGTGTCGGCCGGCGGGAGGATGGTCTCGACCGGTGCCGGCGTGCTGAGCACGGTGTCGCCGACGTCGTCGAGGTCGTCGGAGGAGGGCACCGGATCCTGCGTCGTGGTGCCCGCGAGGGTCTCCAGGACGGGAGGAGCCGGCTCCGGCTCACTCTCGGGCTCGGGCTCGGGCTCGGGCTCGGGCTCGGGCTCCGGCTCCGGCTCGGCCTCGGGCTCCGGCTCGGCGTCGGGCGCCGGCTCGGCCTCGGGCGCCGACTCCGGGAGCGAGTCCTCGACGGGACCGGCCTCGAGGGGTTCGGCCGGCGGCGTCACGTCCTCGAACTCAGGGAGGGGATCCTCGACGGCCGGAGCGGAGGCGGCCGCACCGAGGGCGATGCTCGCGGCGCGGACGATGCCGGCGACGATCGGCAGGCTCGGATCCTCGCCGCCGTCCTCGACCCTGATCTCGACGCCGGTCATCCCGGGGACGAACCGCTCGCTCCAGGTGGTGACCTCGGCGCCGGTGATCTCGTGCTCGTCGTCGGCGGTGACCACCCGGGCGAGCACGCGCCCGCGCACGGCGATACGTGCGTTCTCGCCCTCCCGCACGACGGCGGCGAACGGCGGGATGGCCGAGAACGATCCGCCTCCGGCTGCGGTGAGCGCATCGACCACATCGGAGAATGCGACCTCGGAGGCTTCGATCCGCTCCCACAGCCGCTGCACGAGAGCGGTGCCGGAGTCGGGTGGCAGCGCCACCACGGCCTCAGAGCCGATCAGAGCGAACCAGGACCCTGCGCGGTAGACGGTGTTCATCAGCGCATCCCTCCCATGGCCTCGGCACGCGGTCGCGTGTCGGAGTCGATGTCCTCGTCGTCGATGCCGGTCGTGCCGTCGCTCCCCGGGCGGGTGCTGACGTGGATCGCGTCCACGACGACGGCCGTGACGTTGTCGCGCCCGCCGTGCTCGAGCGCGCGGTCGATCAGGCGATCGGCGGCGGTCTGCGGATCCTCGTGCACCGCGAGGAGGGTGCGGATCTCGTCGTCCTCCACCTCGCTGCTCAGCCCGTCCGAGCAGACCAGGATCCGGTCTCCGACGCGGGCGGGGATCATCCAGTAGTCCGCCTCCCCCGTGCTGCCGGCTCCGATCGCGCGCGTGATGATGTTGCGGCGGCGGTCCTTCACGGCGTCCGCGGCGCGCAGCTCGCCCGAGTCGATGAGCTCCTGCACGACGGAGTGGTCGACGGAGATCTGCTCCAGCACACCGCCGGAGAGGCGGTACGTGCGCGAGTCCCCGATGTTCACCGCGAGCCAGTACCCGACGCCGTCGACCGCCGCGATCGCGACGCCGCTGAGCGTGGTGCCCGCCTTCGCGACCCCGCCGTTCGCGAGCGAAGCGCCGGCGATCGCGTCCACCGCCGCACGCACGCGGGCCAGCGTGAAGCTCACGTCGTCGATCGTGAGCGCCGGGCGCCCGTGCAGGGCGGCGAAGCCCTCGATCACCGTGCCGCTGGCGACGTCGCCGGCCTGATGACCGCCCATGCCGTCGGCGACGAGGAACAGCGGCGCCTGAGCCAGGTGCGCATCCTCGTTCAGCGCGCGGCGCAGCCCGGTGTGCGTGGAGGCGCCCGCGCGGGCGACGATGGGTCCGATCACGCGTAGCCTCCCACGGTCACGATCCGGTCGCCGATCTCGATGGCGTCGCCCAGGCGGATCCGCACCCGCTCGCCGGGAGGGCACGCGATCCGCACGCCGTCGCGGACGATCGTCATGCCGTTGGTGGAGTGCCGATCCATGACCCAGCCGCCGGCGGCCTCGGCCGCGGCCTCGAAATGCGTCTTGGACAGGGAGAGCGTCTCGTCCCGCACGACCACCACGGTCGTCCCGGCCTCGGGTGCCGGATTGCGACCGAACAGCGTGCGCCCGGAGACCGTGGCGCGGGCGCCGTCGTCCCAGACGAACTGCAGGCGGTGCCCGGGGATCGAGATCCTGGTCTCCTCGAGGTCCTCGTCCTCGGCGGGCTGAGCCACCGCGGGGAGCGCCATCGCGGCGTCGACCGAGGCGGGCGGAGCCGCCGGCACCGGGGGGCGCGCGGGCGCCACGGTCTCCGGCCCGGACACCGGAACGGGCGCCGGGGCCGGCACCGACGGGCTGACCCCCGGGACGACCGTGATCATGGCGCCGTCGTGCGCGGCGTCGGCCGCGGCCTGCGCGGCGGGCGAGAGCACGGTCGCGTCATGCGGGTCGGCCTCGGCGGGAGCGACCGCTCCGGACGGGACGGATCCGTCGGCCTCCGGCACGGCCGTCGATGCGACGGCGGCACTCGGCGCCGGCGGCAGGGTGAAGCCGGTGTGCCCGTCCTGCGGGCCGACGGGTTCCGCCGACGGCGGGAACAGGGACCCGGGCTCCGATGCCGGGAACAGCCCGCCCTGCAGCGACGGCGCGGCGGGGACGGCCACGGGCGGCTGCGACATGACCGCGGGTGCCGGGGCCGTCGCACCGCGCGCGTCGCGCATGAGCGCTCCGGCGGCGCGGTCGTGCCAGCCCTGGAACCGTCCGGATCCGTCGAACAGCGGCGTGAAGTAGCCGACCACGATCGCGGCGCTCAGCCCGAACACGATGTTGCGCAGCAGGGCGCGTCCGAAGCCCAGCGGCGCCTCACTGCCCTCGCGCACGAGCCGGAGCTTCATGATGCGCATGCCGACCGAACCGCCGGATCCCTGGAGGACGCAGAACACGACGAACCAGACCAGGGCGATCGCGAACGTCAGGCCGACTCCCACGACCAGCCCTGCCGCCTTGGACGCCGCGTTCTCCGCGGTGAGTCCCGCCAGCGTCGTCGCCGCGGTCACGCCGTAGCCGACGAGGAGGATGAGCGCCATGATGGCGAGGTCGATCGCGCAGGCGATCGCGCGGCGCGCGAGGGGAGCGATGGGCCCCGCCGGGCTCATGGTCATGGGGTCTCGCTCTCGGATCCGGGGCGTGCGGTTCGGGTGCCGCCCGTCTTGGCTGCAGTGCTCTCGATCGTGCCAGTACCGCCGGTCGCGGCGCCAGAGCCGGTCCCGGGGCGCCGGATGCGCTCGGCCGCCGCATCGCGCAGGCCCTGCACGCCCGCGGACAGGCGCGACCCGCCCAGCAGCGAGCGCATGCTGAGGCGTGCGAGCATGCGTCGCCGCCAGCTCGCCTGGCTGCCGAGGCCCGCGACGATGCCGTCGACCTCGCGCCAGAATGCGTCCACGTCCTCCGTGGTCGGCTCGGTGGGGCCGAACACCTGCGCGTCGGCGTGGTCGGCGAGCGCCGTGACAGCCGGCACGGTGAGCGCGGTCGCGACCGTCTGCGCCTCCTCGGACCTGGTGCCACCTGCGGGGATCCGCGCTCCGTAGTCCACGGCCCGGTCGGTGAGCTCGTCCCAGCCGCCGCTGATACGGTCGGCTGCGAGCGCCGCCGCACGGCGCTTGCGCCGGCGGGCGGCCTTCCACGCGCCGATCACGATGAAGGGGGCCGCGAGGATCGCGAGCACGAGCAGCACGCTGCCGCCGATCGCGAGGATCGTGCCGATGATGTTCAGCAGGTTGTCCGGGCCGTCCTGGTTGCCTCGCTGATCCGGAACGCTCGGCGGCAGGTCCACCGGCTCCTGGGGCGGGGGCGGGGGCTGCAGCACCTGTGGCTTGGGCACGACCTTGGGCTTGGTGATCTGGTCCTGCGGGACCTTGTCCTTCGGCGGGGTCGGGTCGAACGCGACCCAGCCCGCCTTCTCGAAGTTCACCTCGACCCAGGCATGGAGGTTGTCGCCGTTGGCGGAGAACGTGCCCTTCTGGCCCTTGTCCGGGTAGAAGCCCATCACGACGCGGACCGGGATCCCGAGCGAGCGCGCCGCGAGCGCCATCGCGACGGCGTACTGCTCGTCGTCGCCGATCATCTGCTCTCCGCCGATGAGGGTGGAGATCCGCTCCTCGGTGTGGCCTGCGCGGCTCAGCGCCTCGCCGTCCAGGCCGTGGCTGAAGAACCCCTCCTCGGAGAACTTCTTCACCAGCGCCCGCACCTGGGCGATCGGGGTCTTCGCGTCCGCCACCGTGTCCGAGGCGAGCGCGTCGAGTCGCTCCGGCGCTTCCGCCTGCTTCGGTACGGAGACGGTGCCGAAGTCCAGACCCTCGAGCTCCTTGTCGGTCCAGGTCTTCGGCATCGTGGTGTCCACGGTGTACGAATCGCCCTTGCGCAGCTTCGAGGTGGCGACCGCGGTGCTCGTGGACTCGTTGTAATAGGTGCCGCGGCGGAGCGCATCGGCATCGGATCCGTCGAACGTGATCCTGCTCACCCGGCCGGCATCGGGCAGCCAGACGCCCGCGTACTGGTCCATCGTGAAGTCCAGCGTCGCCGGGGATCCGGTCGCGTCGGCCGACATGTTGTCCCGGATCGGGCTGAACGCGCCGGACGATCCGATGCCCTTGTCCGACACGTCGTACACGACGCCGTTGTACGCGTCCATGGTCCCGACCCGGATCCTGGCGCCCTCGGGCAGCCCCTTCACCGTGAACAGGGTGTCTTTGCGGTGGTCCTTCACGTACCCGCGGTACGACTGCAGCGGGCTGGCGTACTGGTGCACGTCGAACGGAGGCAGCACCACGTCGCGGAACACGTGCCGCGGTTCGGCGAGCGTGGTCGCAGCGGCGACGCCCGTGCCGGCGAGGCCGGCCGCGACGAGCACGGCGGTGCCGGCCAGGACGCGACGGCGGCGCAGTGCGGAGGAGCGGGATCCGTCGGCTGCGACGGACACGGCCGCATCGGCGGCCTCGCCGAGGCCGCGCAGCGCGAGCCACGCGACCGCCACGAGGGCGAACACGACGCCCTGGGCGATCGGGGCGGCCGGATCCGGCACGCCCATCGCGATCACGAGCATGAGGTGCACGGCCGCCGGGATGAGCGCCCACGCGACGCGGCGCAGACGCAGCGCCAGCGCGGCGGCGACGACGCTCGACACCAGGGCGGACAGGAACGGCACGAGGGCGTAGCCGTCGCCGACCGCGACGGGGGCGACCGTGGTGAGCATGGCCTTCCAGCTCGTGACCGCTCCGGCGGACAGCGCGCCGAGGGTCTCACCGGTCGGCACGATGCCGAAGAGCGTGGTCTGCGGCAGCGCGAGCGCTCCGCCGAAGAGGAAGTACGCGAGCAGCGTGAGCCCGGCCGTGGACAGGATGCCCCATCCTCGCCAGGCGCAGAGGAGGGCGATGCCGACGCCGAGGAGCACCCCGCCGATCGCGGCGGGCAGGTAGGAGCCGCCGGCGAACGAGGGCCACCAGCCCACGACGCCGACGCCGAGGAGCAGGACGACCGCGACGAGGTCGATGAGCACGCGCCGCGGGGAGAGCGGAGTGCGGGCGGGCTTCGACGCACGGGGCGCCCGGGGCGCCTTCGGGGCCTTGGCGGTGCGGCCGGGGCCGGCCTGCGCGGGCGCGGTCATGCGAGCACCTTCCCGAGGGCGAGCGGCAGCTGCTCGAGCGCCCCCACCGTGATCACGTCGGCCTCGCCGATGCGGCGCAGGGACGGCGCCTCGCCCAGGTCCGCGACGATCGCGAGCACCCGGGAGCCGAACGGGAGCCGGGCGCACGCGGCGCGCAGCTCCTCGGGAGAGGTGCGGCTGCCGCCGACCAGGACGACGACACTCGACAGCGGCATGTGCGCGGCGACCGTGCCGGCGAGAGTCGCCAGACCGCCCCCCTTGGCGCGGCCCTCCTCGACGCCGGCGAGGGAATCCAGCAGCTGCTTGCCCGTTCCGGACGGCAGCGCCCTGCCCTGCACGCGCAGATCGACGTGCTGCGAGTCGCGGATCGCGCGCAGGCCCACGGATCCGGCCAGCGAGATCGCCAGCTCGAACTCGTCAGGCTCCGCGTACTCGTTCGCGGCACGGCTCAGGCCGATCACGAAGTGGGAGCGGCGGGTCTCCTCGTACTGGCGCACCATGAGCACGCCGGTGCGCGCGGACGAGCGCCAGTGCACCCTGCGCAGGTCGTCACCGGGCTGGTACTCGTTCAGAGCGTGGAACGAGACGTCGTCGCGGGACAGATCCGACGCCGGCAGACCTTCGAGGTCGCGCAGGAACCCGAGCGACTGCCCGTCGAACACGATCGTGCGCGGGTGCACGAACAGGTCGATCGGGTCGTCGCGGCGGTGCGCGCGCTCGAAGAGCCCGAGCGGATCGCCGCGCACGACGCTGACCGGTCCGACCGAGACGACGCCGCGACGGTGGGTGGGGATCGCGAAGAGCTCCTCCGCCTCCTCACCCGGAGCGAGCCGCTTGATGCCGAACTCGCCGCGACCGGCGCCGACCGGCAGCACCACCCGGGAGGGCAGGATGGCCCTCGAGCCGCGATTGGCCAGGGTGAGCGCACCCACGGCGCGCTCCCCCACGACGACCCTGGTGCGGGCGAGGTCGAGGCTGACGTCGTAGGCGGTGCGCCCGATCAGGAACAGCGCGCACAGGATCAGCACGACGGCGATCACGACGGCGATCACGGCGACCTCGAGCCAGCCGAGCGGCAGGGCGATCACGAGGCACCCCAGGGCGATCGCGGCGAGCACCCATGCCAGGGGCCGCACGGCGGAGGCGATCAGGCGCAGCCGCGCGCCGATGCGCGCGAGCACCAGGGCGGCGATGTCGCGCCAGCCGGCCTCGCGGTCGGACCCGGCCGGACGGTCGGTGCCGCGCACCTGGGCGGTCGTGGTCATTCTCGTGCTCTCCGTCTTCCTGCGTTCCCTGAGGCGATCAGGCCGCGGTGCGCGCCTGCGGGGCCGCGACCTTCTCGACCACGCGGGCGATGACGGTCTCGGGAGTCGTGCCGGCGAACTCGGCCTCGGGATCGAGCAGCAGACGGTGCAGCCACACGGGGCGGGCGAGCGTCTTCACGTCGTCGGGCAGCACGTAGTGCCGCCCGTGCGCGGCCGCCCAGACCTTCGCGATGCGGACCATCGCGAGGGCGCCGCGCACCGAGACGCCGAGGCGGATCGCGGTGTCGGCACGGGTCGCCTCGACGAGCTCTGCGATGTAGCGCAGCACGGCAGGCTCCACGTGCACGGCCGCGGCGAGGTCGGCCATGTCGGCGACGGCGCTCGTGGTGATGACCGGCGTGAGCTTGGCGGAGGGATTGCGGTCGGCGGCGCCCGCGAGGATCGACGCGGTGACGTCGAGGTCGGGGTAGCCGATCGAGGTCTTGATCAGGAAGCGGTCGAGCTGCGCCTCCGGCAGCTTGTACGTGCCCGCCTGCTCGATCGGGTTCTGGGTGGCGATCACGAGGAACGGACGGCCAGCCTCGTGCGCGACGCCGTCCACCGTGACGCGCGATTCCTCCATGACCTCGAGCAGCGCCGACTGGGTCTTCGGCGAGGCGCGGTTGATCTCGTCGGCGAGCACGATCGAGGCGAACACCGGGCCGCGGTGGAACTCGAACGTGTGCGCGTTCTGGTCGTAGATCGTCACGCCCGTCACGTCGGACGGGAGCAGGTCCGGCGTGAACTGGATCCGCGAGCTGGTGCCCTGCACGGTCGCCGCGAGCGCCTTCGCGAGGCTCGTCTTGCCCGTACCAGGGGCGTCCTCGAGGAGCACATGCCCCTCGGCGAGCATCGAGGCGAGCACCAGGCTCACCACGTCGCGCTTGCCCTGCAGCGCGCGGTCGACGTTGTCGGTGAGGCGGGTGAAGGTGCCCTGGAACCAGGCCGCCTGTTCGGGGGTCATCGTCATCTCTTGTCGTTCCTCTGATCTGTGTTCGTCTGCGGTGCCGCGTGGCCGGGACGGCGCCCGGCTATGGTCTCGGCCAGAAGTTCTTCTCGGTGTCCACGCCGCCGCCCCAGCCCTGGATGTCGATCCAGACGTTGACGCCATCGCGTCCCTGCCAGCACGAGATCTGCTGCTGTCCGCTGCCGTTGAAGTTGACGGAGTTGCCCGAGCTGAACCCTCCCGGCCTCGCATCCGAAGCGCAGGTCACGCCGTGGCTGCCGATGTTCAGGTTCTCCCAATGCACCACGAACAGGCGGCACCCGTTCACGCAATTGGTGCCGGCTGCATCACCCTGGGTCACCCAGACGCGGGGCTGCGGCGGATCGTTGGTCCGCGCTGAGTCGGATGCTTCCTTCGACCAGTTCTGCTCCGTGTCCATCGCGCGCACCTTGATGCTGTGCGTCGTGGCCCAGGCGTTGCCGGTCGTGCGCGACCCGCTGCGTCCGACGTTCTCCCACGCACCGCCGTCGATGCTGATCTGCATCACCTGGATCGAGCGGCCGTTGTCCGCCGGCGGCGACCAGCTCAGGGTCACATTCGAACCGTTGTTCACAGCACTCGCGCCCGGCGTGTTGACAGGGCCGTAGGGACGCACCCCGGACTTGGAACCCGGATCACCCGGCGGGGACTCCTGTCCGCCGACCACGGAGTAGGCGCGCACGGACACGGTGTAGCTGCCGTTGTTCGCAGCGGGAATGTCCGAGCCGTTCCAATTGCGAACCCAGCCGTTGCCGATCGAGTACTCGTAGTGGATCTCACCGCTCCCGGCGCCGTTGCTGTCCGCAAGGTTGTAGGCAACATGGATGTTGTTGTCCTGCTCCAACACGCTGGTGAGCGTGGTCGGGCCCGGCTTCCCGAAGGCGCGCTGCGCGTTCGACACTGCCGACCACGCCCCGGGACCGGCCTTGTTGTTGCCGCGCACCTGGAACGTGTAGTCGGAAGTGGAGTTGCCGACGGTGACGGCCTGGCTGAACGTGGTTCCTGGGATCCCACTGATCGTGCGCACCGCGGATCCACCCTGCATCACCTGCAGGTCGTAGCTGGAGATCGCGTCACCATTGGGCCCTGCGGCCGTCCACGTCACGGTCATCTGCGACTGGCTGCCCACCGACGGCGCGCTCTGCGCCTGCGGAGTTCCGGGCGCGGTCGGCGGACCGGCCGGGATCTCCGAGGCGGACCAGCCGGACCAGCTGGACGGCTCAGGGGCGCGGTTCACGGCCTGCACGCGCACCTGGTAGTTCGCGCCGTTCTCCAGACCGTCCCACTTCAGCGAGTTGCCGGTGACGCCGGTCTTCGTCGCCGCACCGCTGGGCGGTGCGGGCGAGATCTCCAGGTTGTACGAGGACACCGGGGAGCCGGGGGTCGTCGGCGTGGTCCACGACACGTCCAGCGACTTGTCGCCGAACTTCAGGGTCGGCGGGTTCGGGGTGTCCGGACGCGCGTCGGGGCGTGCCACGGCCGAGGTCGGAGACGGCTTGCCCTCGCCCACCCGGTTCGTGGCGGTGACGGCGAACGTGTACTCGACGTTGTTGGTCAGCCCGTCCAGAGTGCACATCGTCGACGCGCACTGCTTGGTGTAGCTGCCGCCGCTCGTCGCGCGCACGGTGTATCCGGTGATCTCAGCGCCGTTGTTCGAGGGCGGGCTCCAGTTCAGCACCACGGTGCGGTCCTGCACGCTGGTCACCTGCGGGGCGCCCGGTGCGTCAGGGACACCCTGCACCGTGACGACGATGCGGCCGTCGACCTCGCGGTCCGGATCCTTCGTCGCGTCCTGCACGCGGTAGGTCGCCACGACCTGCCCGACGAACTTGGTGTCCGGCGTGACCACGATCTTGTCCCCCTGCACGGAGGCGTTCGCGTCACCGGTCTGTACGCTCACGGACCGGATCTTCAGCGGCTTGTCCGGGAACGGGTTGACGTCGTTCTCCAGCACCGGGATCGTCACGGCCTTGCCCTGATCGGCCTGCGGAACCGTGTCCTCGTTCGCGACCGGCATCGGGCGGGTGGAGGCGGCGACCGTCACGGCGACCGTGCCCGTGACCGGCTCCGTCTTGCCGTCGGTGATGCTGAGCTGCACCGTCGACCCGCTGCCCTTCGGCGTCGACGAGTCGGCCTCGACCTTGAGCGTCGAGCCGTCCAGGCTGGCCTTGATGCCGCCGTCGGGCTGTCCGGTGATCTTGTAGCTGATCTTCTTCGCGTCGCCCGGATCCGGATCCTTGGTCAGCGCCGCGAGATCGACCTTCTGCGCCTCCTCGCCGGGCGCGACAGAAACCTGCGCGTTGGTGAACGTCGGCGGCTGGTTGTCCGGCGGCAGCACCGTGATCGGCAGGCTCAGCGTGGCCTTGCGCCCCTTGGGGTCGTCGGGGCCGGTGCCGTCCGTCACCTCGAAGGTGATCGCATCGTCGCCGAAGAAGCCCTGCTTGGACGTGTACACGAGCGTGCGCTCGTCCTTGAGCAGCGGGGCGCCGTTGCTGTTGACCGCGCTGACCTTGCCCGCCTCGGTGATCCGCACCTCGCCGCCGCCGGCGACGGCCACGTACTTCGACAGCGGGAGGTCGATGGTCTCGCCGCTCTTGACCTCGACCGGCTTGGTCGAGATGAGCGTCGGCGCGAGCTCAGAGAGCGCGGGGACGAAGATGAACGCCGAGGCGACCTGGTCGTCCTGATCGGTGATCGAGTACTGCACGAGCTGGCGCTGCTCGGTCACCGTGACCTGGATCTTGCGGTTGGGCAGCACCTTGGCCGCGGGATCGGAGACCCCGAGCTTGAGCGCGTCGACCGTGCCATCCGGATCCTCGTCGTTGTCCAGCACCGGCACCTCGACCTGCAGGCTCTCGCCCTTCACATCCGAGGCCTTGATCCGGTCGTCGCGCGCGATCGGCGCCACGAGCGGCACGTCCTCGGCGACCGTGACCTGGACGGGCGCGGTCGCCGTGGCGCCGCGGGAGTCGGCCACGGTGTACTGCACCGAGGTCTGCACGGGACGATTGGGGGCCGTGATGAGCACGCGGTCGCCGGAGACCTCCGCCTTCAGGCCGTCGACGCCCGCCGCGGTCTCGATGCCGTTCTTCACCAAGCCGATCGTGTCGCCGTCGGGATCCGAATCGTTGGTCAGCACCGCGACCGCGACCGTGCGTCCTGGCCGCATGACGATCGAGTCCTTGACCGCGTACGGCGCCTGGTTGATATTGGCCCCGGGAGCGATGCCGACGCGGACCGACGCCGTCGCCTCCTTGCCGAGCCGGTCGCGCACCTTGTAGGTGAAGGTGTCGATGCCGCTGGCCTTGTCGAAGGCCTGGTACGTGAGGAAGTTCGCGCCGACTTCGGTGACCTGTCCCTGCTTCGGCGCGGAGTCCAGCCCGACGAGCTCGACCGAATCGCCCTCGGAATCCAGCCCGTCCAGCGGTACGGCGATCCGCACGCTCGTGCCGCTCAGCGCGCGCACGGTGAGGTCGTGCGGACGGGGCGCGGTGTTGGTCTTCTCATCGATCGGCAGGATCTGGATCGTGATGTAGCCGGCGGCCTTCTGCCCGTTCGAGTCCACCGCCTCGTAGGTCGCGTAGACCGTGCGAGGGGTGTCGCCGGCGCGGAATCGCACGGTGTCCTGCGAGACGAACGCCTCGCCGAACTTCGGGTCGACCAGCGGCTCGATGAGGTTCGGCGCCACGTGCAGCGTCGTACCGGGGGCGTGCTTGTCGTTCGCCAGCACGGGGATCGTCACCACGTCGCCCGCGCGCACCACGGCCGTGTCGTCGTTCGCGGTCGGCGGATCGAGCTTGCTCGGCGCGGCGATCGGGATCACGATCACGTCGCCGTCGGCGGACTTGGATCCGTTCGAGATGCGGTAGCTGATCCGCACCTCCTTGTCGAGGTTGCCCTGGTCGGTGATCCGCAGCGTCTCGTGGTTCAGCACCGACACCGCCACGCCGCTGTGCGGCGGCACCGTCACCGACTGCACGACGAGGATTCCGCCGGCCGGGTCGACGTCGTTGTTCAGCACGCCCACGAGCACGTCGCCGCCGCTCGGCAGCAGCGCCACGTCGCGCACCGCGATCGGCGGCGCCGACTCGGCGGTCTTGTCCAGCACGTCGATCCGGACGAGCCCCGGCACGGCGTTCGGTCCCGCGCTCACGAGGTACTGCATGTAGTACGTGCCGGGCATCTCCGCCTGGAACGTGAAGGTGCCCTCGCCGAAGTTCGGCGTGATCACCGCACCAGGGGTCTCGTCGACCCGGGTGAGGCGCAGCTGCTCCTTGCCGGAGCTGGAGTCGTTCAGCAGCGGCGACGCGGTGACCTGCTCGCCCGCGCGGGTCACGTAGTGGTCCGCGTTGGTCTTCGGCGCGGTCGTGCCGGCCGGGCGGATGTCGAGGCGGATCGTGCCGCTCGTGAGCTCGCCCATCGCGTCCGCGACCTGGATGCGGATCTCCTTGCGGCCTGGCAGGCTGGCGACCGCGCGGTAGGTGAGCTGGCCGTCCGGCGTGAAGTCGACCTCGTCGCCCGGGGCCGCTTCGACGTCCTTCAGGTACACGTCGTCGCCATCCGGATCGATCCAGTCGGGCAGCGCGTTGTAGGTCACCGCGCCGCCCGCTTCGACGAGGAGGCCCGGTGTGCGCTTCTGCTTGGGGGCGGCGTTCGTGCTCCAGTCGTGCACGCTGATCGCGACGTTGGCCGTGGCCTTGCCGCCGCGGCCGTCGTCCGCCTGGTACTGGAACGAGCCGGATCCGGTGGCGTCCTCGGCGACCGCGATCTGCAGGGCGCCGCCGTTGTTGATCGGCTTGACGTCTCCGAGCGACGGCTGCTCCTGAGCGAGCGAGGCCACCAGCACGTCGCCGTCGGCGTCGGTGTCGTTGTCGAGCACGGGCAGCATCGTGGTGCGGCCGGGCCGGACGCCGAATTCGTCATCGTGCGCGATCGGCGCCGTGTTCTCCGGGGTGCGCTTCGGCAGCGTCGTCTCGACCTGGTCGTCGCTGGTCTCGTCCTGCTGCTCGGACTCGCCCTCCGGCGGCACGATGTCCTGCCAGTTGTCCACGCGCTGCAGGTTGTCCGTGGCCATCCACGCCGCACCGCTCGCCGTGTCGTTGAGCACGACCACGTCGCGGTTCACCCGGAACACCAGGGTCGTGCTGCTCTCGGCGCCCTCGATCGACGTCTTCAGGTCGTTGTCGGATCCGATGCAGTCGCGCAGGAACTTCGCGGATCCGCCCCAGGCCGCATAGGTGCAGCCGTTCAGGTAGACGGGGGCCGCGGGCGCCCCGGTGCCGCCGGCGTCCTGCACCGACGGTGTGGATCCGTCCAGCGGCACGGACACGAGCGCGTCGGCGGTCGACAGCACGGCGGAGCCGTTCTCCGCGGAGGGCTGCTGCAGCACGGCGGCGTCGAGGTTCTTGACCTCGGACCCGGTGAGCTCGATGCGGTGCCCGGCTGCGAAGACCGTCTTGGCGTCGGCATCGAGCACGACGGGGGTCGTGCCGACGACCGTGATCGTGGGCTTCGCGTTCTCCGCGAGGTCGATCTTCTCGGTGGACGGCGGATGCGGATCGCCCTGCTGGTCCATGTGCACCGTGACGATGCTGCGGTCCTTGGCGGAGACCGCATAGACCGTGCCGTCCTTGCCCACGGCGACGTCGGCCCCGGCGCCCAGGGTGGCGGAGGGCTTCGTGCCTGCGGCCTTGAAGCCGCTCAGAGACGAGGCGGAGCGCACCCAGAGCTTGCCCTCCTTGGGGTCGAGGATCGCGACGGTGGTGCCGCCGAGGGCCGACTTCGCGCCGCCGGGGATGAGCACGGCGTCGCTCAGCACGACGCGCGCAGGGTCGACGCTGGTGAGGGTCGAGGCGGAGCGATCATCGACGAGCACGGTGCCGCCGGACTGCAGCACGTCGTAGTTCTCGCCTCCGGTGCGCAGCCCGCCGTCCAGCACGCGGGACTCGTTGTTGAAGTGGCCGACGAGCAGGCTCGAGGTCTTGGTGAGCCAGACGCCGCCGTCGTGCAGGTCCACCTCGGCGGTGGGGTTGCCCTCGTAGGCGAAGGCCATGCCTGCGACGGCGACGGCCGCGGCGGTGACGCCGGCGGCGGACGCGAGGGTCTTCGGTCGCATCCGCAACCATGCGAACGACTTCACCACGGATTCCCCCCGAACGTTGTCACAGCTATCCCATGAGGAACTATCAGGGGACCGTAAGAGTGTAAACCGCCCGTCTGGGAGCCGCGATGGGGAGGACTACCCATCCGGATCGGCACGTCACCGCGCCGCAGCGCACCGGATCGCGTCGTGTTTACCAATTCTTGGTACCGTGATCCTCATGGCCCAGAACACATCGATCAGCCTGGACGATCACTTCGCAGGATTCCTTTCGCAGGAGGTCGAGTCCGGGCGCTATCGCTCCGCCAGCGAGGTCGTGCGCGCAGGCCTCCGCCTCCTCGAGGACCAGGAGACCCAGATGGCCGCCCTGCGCGCGGCTCTCGCTGCGGGCGAGGAGAGCGGCACGCCGCAGCCGTTCGACTTCGACGCGTTCATCGCATCCCGGCGTTCATGAACGACTACCGGCTCACGCCGGCCGCTGTCCGCGACCTCACCGCGATCTGGGACTTCACCGAGGAACGCTGGGATGCACGCCAGGCTGAGAGCTACATCGCCGAGATCCGCGCTGCGATCGAGAGGGTCGCGGCAGCTCCCGATCGCGGATTCGCCTGCGACGAGATCCGCGTGGGGTATCGCCGCTACAGCATCGGAAGCCACCTGATCTTCTACGTCGAGCGAGCGCGCGGCGTGGACGTCATCCGCATCCTGCACCGGCGGATGGACCCGACTCGGCACTTCTGACTGCGACCGCGCCGCCCCTCCATCCTTCGATCGATTTCGGCGCCGACGGGCCTGGATCCGGCTGTCCGCATAAGCCGGAGCCGTACGCTCGAATCATGTTCCTCGACCCTGTGCTGCGCCGCGTGGAGCCGCTGCTGCTTCGCGTGGATCGCATCGCCGGCGGCCGCAATTCCCACGAGAAGATCGTCGAGACCGACCGCGATCATCACCGCACCGTCCGCGCCTTCCGCTGGGTGTTCTGGCTGCTCGCGGTCGAGCTGCTGATCGGCCTCGCCGCGGTCGTGATCGCCGTCGTGATCGCGGTGCAGGCCGGCTCGATCGCCGCCGTGCCCTTCGCCGTGTGGATGCGCGCACTCATCGTGCTCGCGATGACCGTCACGCTCTTCTACTTCGCCTGGCGCGCGGCGCTCGGCTGGCGCTGGGCCTATCAGCGCCTTCGGCTGTTCGCGCAGATCTTCCCCGTCATCACGCTCGTGATGGCCGCGATCCCCGGCCTGTATCCGGCGTGGATGGTGACAGAGCAGATCGTCTTCAGCCTGATCATGATCGGCATCGCCGATTTCCTCACGAGCGACCACATGCGTCGCGTGTACCGTAAGCCGGATGCGGAGGCGGATCCCGCCACCTGATCCTGTGGGCCGGCTGGCGCTACGCCGCGCGCCAGCACCCTTCGAGGTGGTCGTCGACCATGCCGGCCGACTGCATGAGCGCGTACATCGTGGTGGGCCCGACGAAGCGGAATCCGCGCTTGCGCAGCGCCTTGCTCATCGCCTCGGACTCCGCCGTCACGGCCGGGACGTCGGACATGGACCGAGGGCGCGCACCACTCCCGGCGGCGGGGGCGAAGGACCACATCAGCGCGTCGAGCTCGCCCTCCGCCATCTCCCGCACGAGGGCGGCGTTGCCGATCGTCGCCTCGATCTTCGCGCGATTGCGGACGATCCCGGCATCGGCCATGAGCCGGGCGATGTCATCGTCGCCGAATGCCGCGACGACCGCGGGATCGAACCCCGCGAACGCCTCGCGGAACCGCGGGCGCTTGCGCAGGATCGTGATCCAGCTGAGCCCCGCCTGGAACCCCTCGAGCGACATCTTCTCGAACAGCGGGCGGTCGCCGTGCAGCGGCTGCCCCCACTCCTCGTCGTGATAGCGGCGGTACTCGGGGTCATCACCTGCCCAGGCGCAGCGCGGAAGGTCTTCGGCGAGGGGCGTCGTCATGAATACAGGCTAGGCGCGGGCGCCGACACCCTGGCTCACTCCGCGGGCAGGTACTCCGAGAGCCCGCCGAGCAGCGGCTGCGACCGTGGGTCGGCGACCGCCGCTGCGCCCACCGCGCAGGCGGCCGACAGCGCGCGCTGCGGGGCGATGCCGGAGGCGAGCCCGATCGTGAGGGCCGCGCAGAACGCGTCCCCGGCGCCGACGCTGTTCACGACGGTCGTCTTCACGGCGGGAGCGGATGCGACGAGCTCCCCCCGCTCGAAGAGCTTCGCGCCCTCGCCGCCGTAGGTCACGGCGACCCGGCGGGCCGTGCGCAGTGCGGGCAGGAGCGCGTACTCCGTCTCGTTCACGATGATGAGGTCCGCGCGCTCGACGACCGCCGCGGGCAGCTCGATCGCGGGGGCCGCGTTGACGGCGAGGTACCCGCACGCGGCCTCGGCGAGCGCGGCGATCACGTCCATCGAGATCTCCAGCTGCGCGAGCACGGCCTCGTCGGCTCCGAACGCGACGCCGTCCAGGGTCACCTCGCCGTTCGCGCCCTCGCAGACGGCGATCTGGTTCTCGCCCTCGGCGTCCACGACGATGAGCGCGACGCCGGTGGGCTCCGCGCCGCGGCGCACGGCATGCGTGTCGACGCCCGCCGCCGCGAGCTCCTCGATCATCGAGGATCCGTCGGCGTCGGAGCCGACGGCGCCGACCATCCGCACCGCCGCGCCCAGGCGCGCGGCCGCGGCGGCCTGGTTGGCGCCCTTGCCGCCGGCCTCGCGGGACAGGCGTCCGCCGCCGATGGTCTCCCCCGGCTCCGGAAGCCGCGCGGTGCGGGCGGTGAGGTCGACGTTGATGCTGCCGACGACGGCGAGCGCGAGCGGTGCGGTCATGAGGACTCCAGTTCCTGAAGGGCGGGGACGGGGCGGGGCGGTCACTGCGCGGTCTGCACGACCGAGAGGACCCCCGCCTTCCCGGAGACGATGCACTTGGCGAGATAGACGGGGACGCCGCCCGAGGAGACGGTCTGGGTCAGGATGAGCACGGGGTCGCCCGGCTTGAGGCCGAGCAGAACGCCGCGGGTGCGGCCAACCACGTTGACCGTGATCTCGCACACCCCCGCTCCGAAGACGGCGCCGCGGGCCGCGAGAGCGGTCATGAGGCTCGTCGGGTCGCCCGTGGCCTCCTCGAGCACGGCGGCGATCTGCGGGCTCGCGTCACTCAGGTAGCGCCCCGCGGGCAGGTGCTCCTGCAGGATGGCGATGGGTTCGCCGGCCCGCTCGATCACGCTCTCCCGGAACCAGGTGTTCGCCGCGTCGTCGAGACCCAGGTGGCCCGACACGTAGTCCGTGGTGGGCTGCACGACGAACTCGAGCTGCCGGACGCCGACGTCCTCACCGCCCTCGGCGAGGGCGGTCTCGAGCGGTCGCAGCTCTTCGAGGCCTACGGTGGGGAGGTCCTCCGCCACGAAGCGGCCGATCCCGCGCCGGGTGAGGATGAGGCCGTCCTCCTCGAGCAGCATGAGAGCTTCTCGGACGACCGTGCGGGACACTCCCAGCGAGACGCCGAGCTCCGTCTCGCGCGGCAGGGCGGATCCGAGGGAGAAGACGCCGGACCGGATCCCCTCCGCCAGGCGGGAGTAGACGGCCACGCGCAGGGGCTGGCCCACCGGAGCGGTCAGCGGCCGGGCCAGGAACTGCTCGACGTCCGTCATCGGATCTCCTCCACCGCCTGCCAGGCCTCCGGATTCGGGCCGCGCTCGCCGTTCATTCAAGCACGGAAGCGCTCACTTGCAGATGTTCTACCTCAGAGGTATAACATCATATAACCCGAGGGAGCGATGCTCCCTTCCTTGACGAAGGAGTCACTGTGCAGCTCTCCCCCGCACCCGCGGCGCTCGACGGCCCCGCGCCGATCCGCGGCGGTCGCTCGGTCCTGCTCGTGGCGACCCTGATCCTCACGGTCGTCGCCTTCCAGCTGAACTCGAGCATGATCAGCCCCGCCCTTCCCGACATCGCGAAGCAGCTCGGCGCGCCGATGGACGCCGTCTCGCAGGTCTCGTCGCTGTTCTTCCTCGCCGGCGCGGTCGGCGGCATCGTCCTCGCCCGCTGGAGCGACTTCATCGGCCGCAAACGCGCCCTGCTGGTCGTGCTCGCGCTCATCGTGCTCGGCACGGTGCTGTGCCTCGTCTCGCCCAACCTCCCCGTGCTGCTGCTCGGCCGCGTGCTGCAGGGCGCGTCGAGCGCCGCGTTCCAGATCTCCTACGTGATCCTCGCCGAGACCCTGCCCGCCGCCGTCTTCCCGACCGTGCTCGGGATCCTCACCGCGATCAACGGCGGCGTGGGCGGCGTGGACGGCTGGATCGGGGGCCTCCTCGCCGACGCCTTCGGATTCCGCTCGCTCTTCGTCGTGATCCTCGCGGTCGCCGTGATCGCGATCGTGAGCGTGGCGCTCGCCGTGCCGCGCGACGGCAAGCCCTCCTCGACGGGACGCATGGACTGGTGGGGCGCCGCCGCGCTCTCGCTCGGCCTGATCTGCCTCACCTACTTCGTCTCGACGGGATCCGGCCAGGGCTGGTTCGCCCCGCTCACGCTCCTGTTCCTCGCCGGGACGGTCGTGGCGCTGCTCGCCTTCGTGGCGATCGAGAAGCGCCGCCGCACGCCGCTCGTCGCGGTGCAGCACCTGCGGTCGCGCCAGGTGTGGCCCGTCATCGCCGTCACCGTGCTGACCCTGTCGAGCGTGTTCGCCGTGATCAACTTCACGATCGTCATCCTCAGCCAGAACCAGGCCGTCGGCTACGGTGTGAACGCGTCGACCTCCGCGCTGCTCTACCTCACGCCGCCGGCGCTGATCGGCCTCGCCGCGGCCCCGCTGTCCGGCTGGCTCGCGGGCCGCTTCGGATGGATCCGGATGCTCCGCCTCGGTCTGGTGCTCTCGATCGCGGCGCTCGTCGTGGTCGCACTGTTCCCGTTCAGCCAGTGGACCGTGTTCGCGATGTTCGCGGTGCTCGGCGTCGCCTACAACGGCGTCGTGCTCACCACCACGAACGGCCTCGGGGTGCTGCAGTCCCCGAGCGAGGCTCCGGCGATTCTGCCGAGCATGAACGGCGCCGCGTTCGGCTTCGGCGCGAGCCTCGGCATCGCGATCGTCGCGCCGTTCGTCATGTCGGGCGACTTCGTGCTGGCACTCTGGATCTCTGTGGGGATCAGCGTGCTCGCCCTCATCGCGAGCCTGTTCCTGATGCCCAAGACCGACTGACCGCTGCCCGCCGACCTCACGGTCCGCCTGCTTCCGCCCCACGCCCCCGTCCGCATCCCGAGGAGGATCCGATGACCGACACCCCCGCCCCGCTGTACTTCGACTGCGACACCGGCATCGACGACTCTCTCGCCCTGGCGTATCTGCTGGCGTCGCCCGAGGTCGCGCTCCGCGGGATCGGCACGGTCAGCGGCAACACCTCGGCGGCTCAGGCCGCGCGCAACACCCTGGGCCTGCTGTCCCTCGCCGAGCGCGACGACGTGCCCGTGGCCGTGGGGCGGCACGACTTCCTCACCCACGGATACGACGGCGGCGCGCCGCACGTGCACGGCGACGACGGGGTGGGCGGGGTGACGCTGCCCGAGTCCGCCCGCGCGGTCGAGGACGGCACCGCGGCCGACCTGCTCATCCGGCTCTCGCACGAGCACGCCGGATCCCTCGAGGTGCTCGCGGTCGGCCCGTTGACGAACCTCGCCGCTGCGCTCGAGCAGGATCCGACGCTCCCCGCCCGCATCGCGCGGGTGACGCTCATGGGCGGGGCGGCGCTCGTGCCGGGCAACATCACGGCGCTCGCCGAGGCGAACATTGGCAACGACCCGGAGGCGGCCGACGCGGTGTTCGCGGCGGGCTGGCCGGTCGTCGTCGTGCCGCTCGACGTGACCATGGAGAACGTGTTCGAGGAGGCCCACCGCGACCTGCTGGCCGCGTCCGGATCCCCCGTGGCCCGTGCCGTCGCCGCGATGCTCGACTTCTACATGGAGTTCTACCGCGCGACCTACGGCCGCCGGTGCAGCGCCCTGCACGATCCGCTCGCCGCGGCGATCGCGGTCGGCCGGGTGCGCCCTACGGCCGCCCCCGCGGTGCCGGCCGTGGTCGACACGACCGACGGCCCAGGCCGCGGGCAGACCGTGTTCGACCTGCGCGGCCAGCGCCAGGGCGCCCGCGACCACGATGGCGCGAATGTGCGCGTCGTGCTCAGCACCGACACCCCGCTCGCGGACCACCTCGCGGAGCGCGTCGCCGGAATGTGAACCGCCCGTCGGGTCATTGAGCGAGGACGCCGAAGGCGACCGAGACGAAACGCGGTGCTCTCACGAGGGCACCGCGTTTCGTCTCGCTCCTCGCTGCGCTCGGTGCTCGCTCAACGACCCCGAGGGCAGGAGTTACAGCTGGCGGGCCTTTTTCAGGGCCTTCTCGTCGACCGGGGCGTCGCCCGAGGCCTTGAGGTCGGCGTAGTACGCGCGGGCCTCGTCCTGGCGGATCTGCTCCGCACCGGAGGCGAGAGGCGCGCGCACGTGCTCGGGCTCGTACCCGAAGGCGTTCACGAGGTCGAGGGCGTGCGGGCGCAGACGCGTGCAGAGCCGGTCGATGTAGCGCGAGACCGAGGCCGCACGCTGCGCCGAGAGACGGCCGTTGATGAGGTACCACGCGAGGTGCTTCTCGACGAGCTGCAGGCCGAAGAGGTCGCGCAGCCAGGTGAGCACCGCCTTGCTGTCCTCGTCCTCGATGCGGCCGAGGGCGTCGGTGAACGCCTCCCACTGCAGCAGCTCTCCGTGCGCGCGAGCCGCTTCGATGAGCTCGGCCTGGTTCTCGTTGAACAGCTTCTCGCCGAGCACCTTGTCCTTGCCGGCGGCACGCAGCCGGCCGGCGATGTCGGCGACCATCTGCTGCACGCGGTCGGTGAGCAGCTCGTGCTGCTGCTCGGCCCGCAGGCCGTTCTCGACCGAGCGCGCCGTGGATCCGAGATCCGCGACGGCCTGCCCGAACTGGCGCAGTCCCGCACCGTGGAACACCCGGCCCGCGGTCTGCCCGACGGCGTACTTCGCGAGCGCGGCCGCGTCCTTGCCCTTGAACTGCTTCGCGTAGTCGGTGAGCAGGCGCTTGCCGACCAGCTGCAGCAGGATGTTGTTGTCGCCTTCGAACGTCACGTAGATGTCGAGGTCGGCGCGCAGCCCCACGAAGCGGTTCTCGAACATGAAGCCCGCGCCGCCGCACGCCTCGCGGCACTCCTGGAGGGTGTCGAGGGCGTGCCAGGTCGACAGCGGCTTGAGCGCGGCGGCCAGGGTCTCCAGGTCCTCGCGGTCCTGCGGGGTGTCGGTGCGGCCGGAGAAGACGCCGTCGAACTTCTGCAGGAACTCGTCGTGCGCGAACAGCTGCGCGTAGGTGGTCGCGAGGCGCGGCAGGAGGCGGCGCTGGTGCTTGCCGTAGTCGAGCAGCGTGGTCTCGGAGCCGTCGGCGCCGTTGAACTGCCGGCGCTGCGTGGCGTAGGTGATCGCGATGTGGAGGCCGAGCGCGGAGGCCCAGGACGCGGCGCCGTCGAGCGAGACACGACCCTGCACGAGCGTGCCGAGCATCGTGAAGAAGCGGCGACCAGGGCTGTCGATCGCGCTCGAGTAGGTGCCGTCTGCGGCGACGTCGCCGTAGCGGTTCAGCAGGTTGGCGCGCGGGATCCGCACGTGGTCGAAGCTGAGCCGGCCGTTGTCGATGCCGTTCAGCCCGCCCTTGAGACCGTCGTCCTCGCGGCCGATGCCGGGAAGGTCCACACCGTCCTCACCGCGCAGCGGCACATAGAAGCAGTGCACGCCGTGGTTCACGCCGTTCGTGATGAGCTGGGCGAACACCGTCGCCGCGATGCCGTGCAGCGCCGCGTTGCCGAGGAACTCCTTGGTCGCCGCCCGGAACGGCGTGTTGATCACGAACTCCTCGGTCTCGGGATCGTAGGTCGCCGTGGTGCCGATCGAGGCGACGTCGGAGCCGTGCCCGATCTCCGTCATCGCGAAGGCGCCGGGGATCTCCAGGCTCATGATGCCGGGGAGCCAGCGGTCGTGGTGCTCGGCGGTGCCGAGCTGCAGGACGGCGGATCCGAACAGTCCCCACTGCACGCCCGACTTGATCTGCAGGCTCGGGTCGGCGACCACGAGCTCCTCGAACCCTGCGATGTTGCCGCCGTTGTTCTCCTCGCCGCCGAGGCGCTTCGGGAACGCACGGTGCACGGCGCGGTTCTGCACGAGCAGGTGCAGCTGGCTGAGCACGCGCTCGCGGTGCTCGTCCTTGCCGAGCGAGTCGTCGCGCCAGAACGCCGGATCCTTGATCATCTCGCGCGCCTCGCGGCGGGTGTCCGCCCAGGTGCCGAGCAGCAGGTCGCCGACCGCGTCGACGTCGATGTGCGTCGCGGTGTCGTCCGGGGTGCTGTTCGCGGTGTTCGTCCGAAGGGCGGCGTCGACCATGAGGATCCTCTCGTGAGGTTTCGGGGATGCCTTCATGGTAGATCTGACACAACGCGGAGCGAAGGCGGCTGTGGGGATCCCCCAACAGATCGGGCCGACGAGGATCCGAGCGCTTGTCGGCTCCCCACAGGAAGGGCCCTTCGCGTGCGCCTGTCTGCGCCTCAGCCCTCGGCCGCGATGACCTCGAGCACGGCCTCGCCGTAGGCCTCGCGCTTCTTCTCGCCGATGCCGCTGATGCCGACCAGGTCGGAGGCCTGCGCCGGGCGGTGCTCGGCGAGGGCGCGCAGCGTCGCGTCGCCGAACACGACGTACGCGGGCACGCCCTGCTCGCGTGCGGTCTGCGCGCGCCACGCCCGCAGCGCCTCGAACAGGCCGCGGTCGCCCTCGGCGAGCGCGGCTGCGGCATTCCTCTTGGCGGAGCGTCCGCCTCCGGAGGCACCGGCCCGCGTGACGACGTCATGGCGCAGCTTCACCGCGGTCGTGCCGGCGAGCACGCCCGCACCCGCGTCGCTCACGGCGAGGGTGCCGTACTCGCCCTGCGCCTGCATGAGCCCCTGCGCGAGCAGCTGCCGCACGACCGAGCGCCACTGCGCATCCGTGAGGTCGGATCCGATCCCGTAGGTGGCGAGCTCGTCGTGCCGGAACTTGCGGATCTTCTCCGTCGACGCCCCGCGGAGGATGTCGATCAGATGCCCCGCGCCGAACGACTGGCGCCGCTCGCGCTGCAGCCGCACGATCGTGGAGAGCAGCTTCTGCGCGGGGATCAGTCCGTCCCAGCTGTCCGGCGGGGTGAGGCAGGTGTCGCAATTCCCACAGGGGGCCGAGGACTGCCCGAAGTAGCCGAGCAGGTTCTGCCTGCGGCAGTCGACGGTCTCGCACAACGCGAGCATCGCGTCGAGGTGCTGGTTCTGCCGCTGCTTGATCGCGCGATCGCCCTCGCCCTGCTGGATGAAGCGGCGCTGCTGCACGACGTCGCCCAGGCCGTAGGCCATCCACACGACGGAGGGCTCGCCGTCGCGCCCCGCACGACCGGTCTCCTGGTAGTACCCCTCGACCGACTTCGGCAGGTCGACGTGAGCGACGAAGCGCACATCCGGCTTGTCGATGCCCATCCCGAACGCGATCGTGGCGACCACGATCACACCGTCCTCGCGGAGGAACCGGGCCTGGTGCGCGGCCCGTGTTCCCGCGTCGAGACCCGCGTGATACGGGATCGCGTCGAGACCCTGCGCACTGAGGTACTCGGCGGTCTGCTCGACCGACGCACGGCTGAGTGCGTAGACGATGCCCGCGGACCCCTCGGGCTGGCTCCGGATGAACGAGACCAGCTGCTTGCGCACCTCGACCTTGGGGTCGATCCGGTACTGGATGTTGGGCCGGTCGAAGCTCGCGACGAAGTGCTTCGCCTGCGGCAGGTGCAGCCGCTCCGTGATCTCGCGGTGCGTCTCGCGGGTGGCGGTTGCGGTGAGCGCGATCCGCGGAACACCGGGGAAGCGCTCGGCGAGGCCGCCGAGCGCGAGGTAGTCGGGACGGAAGTCGTGCCCCCACTGCGACACGCAGTGCGCCTCGTCGATCGCGATCACGCTGAGGGATCCGCGCTGCAGGAGCGCCAGGGTCTGCGCGTTCGAGAGCCGCTCCGGGGCGACGTAGACGAGGTCGAGGTCGCCCGAGAGGTACGCGCGCTCGACCTCGGCGCGGTCCGCCGCGGTCTGCGTCGAGTTCAGGTAGGCGGCGCGCACGCCGTTGGCGCGCAGGGCGTCGACCTGGTCGTGCATGAGCGCGATGAGCGGGCTGACCACCAGGCCGGTGCCCTCCCGCACGAGCGCGGGGATCTGATAGCAGAGGCTCTTGCCGCCGCCGGTGGGCATGAGCACGACCGCGTCTCCGCCGTCGACGATCTGGTCGATGATCGCGGCCTGATCTCCGCGGAACGCGTCGTAGCCGTAGACCGCGGTGAGCGCATCGAGCGGCGTGGGGTACCTGCTCGGCGCGGCGGTCGCCGCGGCGACCGGCACCGGGAAACTGCCCTGCGGAACCGCGTCAGGGGATCCGGCCCACTCGCCCTCCTCGGGCGGGGGCGCGGCGTCCCAGGGCTCCTCGTCGAACGGCACGTCGGCGTAGGGGTCGTCGAGGGGTGCGTCGGACCACGGCAGATCCGCATAGGGGTCGCGCGGATCGTTCTGGGGCATGCCTCCAGCGTAACGAGCGGAGCCGACACCGGAGGCCGCTGTCCACAGGCCGGGCTTGCCGACGCCGGCGGGTTCGCACGGCCCCCGCGTCCTCTCCCGGGCATAGGTTGGATCCGAATCCGCACGACACCGCATGAAGGAGCGCCATGCCCGAGATCGCCGTGACCCTGAACGAGGCGGAGTCCCGCTACGAGATCACCAGCGACGGGGCGCTCGCCGGGTTCGCCGAGTTCCAGCGCCGTCCCGGGACGATCCTGTTCATCCACACCGAGGTGGATCCGGCGTTCCAGGGGCAGGGTCTCGCGTCGAGGCTCGCCGCGGACGCGCTCGCCGACGCCGTCACGACCGGCGACACGATCGTGCCGTACTGCCCGTACATCAACAAGTACCTGCGCACGCACGAGGTGCCGGGGGCTAAGGTGCGCTTCCCCGCGGCGCCCGAGGAGCAGGCATGAGCCTGCACGGACCGCGCGCGGTCGTGCTGGCGGCGCGCGAGGTGCCGCTCGGCGGCGTGCGGGCGATGAACGTGCTGCGCGTGCTGCCCAGCAAGGATGTGCCGACGATCGGCGCCTGGTGCTTCCTCGACCGGTTCGGACCCGCCGAGGTGCGCATGCGCGTGGAGCCGCACCCGCATATCGGCCTGCAGACGGTGACCTGGCCGCTCGTCGGCGAGATCCGCCACCGCGACACGATCGACAGCGACGTGGTCCTGCGCCGCGGGCAGCTGAACCTCATGACGGCCGGGAACGGCATCGCGCACTCCGAGTACTCGGTGGGCGAAGAGGCCGGCCCGCTCGATGCCCTGCAGCTCTGGGTCGTGCTGCCGGACGGCGCCGCGACCGGAGCCCCCGGCTTCGAGCAGCACCTGGCCCTGCCCCGGCTGGCGCTTCCCGCCCAGACCGGATCCGACGCCGACGTCACGGTCGTGATGGGCTCCTATGCGGGCGTCGCCTCCCCCGCGACCGCCCACACGCCGATCGTGGGCGCGGAGATCCGCCTCGAACCTGGCACGACCGTCGTGCTGCCGTTCGACCCCGCCTGGGAGCACGGACTGCTGCTCGTCACGGGCGATGCCCGCATCACAGGATCCGACCTCGCAGAGACCTCGCTCGCTGTCGACGACGTGCTGTTCCTCGGTGACTCCCGCGACGCCGTCACGGTGACGAGCGAGGGCGGAGCGCTGCTCTTCCTCCTCGGCGGCGAACCTTTCGAGCAGGATCTCGTGATGTGGTGGAACTTCGCCGCGCGCAGCCACGAGGAGATCGCGCAGGCGCGCGAGGACTGGGAGGCGGGATCCGGCCGCTTCGGCCATGTCGTCGGTCACGGCGACGAGCGGATCCCCGCCCCGCCGATCCCGCCCGTGCATCTGATGCCGCGGCGCCGGAGGATCTGAGCGGGTCCCGGGATCGGTAGGCACTGTCCCGCCGGGATTACTCCCGGCCGGGCCGTCCGATCCCGCCGGTACGCTGGACGGGTGCCCGCCGTCCGCTCCCCTCTGCCCACGCGCGTCCTGCTCGTCTGCGCCGCGATCGGAGTCGCCACGGGGCTGCTCGGCGCCGCCGCGGGCTGGGTGACGATCCCCGTGATCGCCGGCGCGCCGTTCGCCTACGGGCTGGTGCTGGGCTCGCACGTGCTGCCGGGCATCATCGCGCAGGAGGTGCTGCGCCGACCGCTGGTCGCCCTGCTCACGCATGTGCTCGCCGCCCTGGTCGCCAGCGCCTTCAACCCCATCTGGTTCCCCCGGTTCCTCGGCACCGCACTGCTGTTCGGCCTCATCCAGGAGGGTGTCGCCGCCCTCACCCGATACCGCTCCTGGGGCGCCTGGCGGTTCTTCGTCTCTGCGGCGATCATCGGCGTGATCATCGCGGTGGTGGTGTTCTTCGCCGTCGACCTGGAGAAGCTGCCGCTGTGGGCGCGGATCATCTACCTTCCGCTGGCCGTGCTCGGGCCGATCGCGTGGACGGCGATCGGCCTGCGGATCGGCATCTCGCTGCGCCGCGCCGGCGTCGCACAGCGCTGAACCCGCGACGCGGATCCGGACCAGGCGAAACCCTAGGTTAGGCTTGCCTAAGCAACCCTTGCCGAACGGACCCCGATGCCCGCCGCCCCGCTCCTCCGCGTGCGCGATCTCACGATCACGCACCGCGGCGCGAGCGATCCCGCCGTCCGGGACGTCTCATTCGACGTGCACGCGGGCGAGGTCGTGCTGCTGCTCGGCCCGAGCGGATCCGGCAAGTCCACACTCGCGCTCGCGCTGAGCGGCCTCATCCCGCACTCGCTCGATGCGGCCGTCTCCGGCAGCGTCTCGGTGTGCGGGCATGACGTCGCAACGACTCCGATCGCCACGCTGAGCAGCTCCGTGTCGACGGTGTTCCAGGATCCGGACGCGCAGATCGTCACCGGATCCGTGCTCGACGACGCGGCGTTCGCCCTGGAGAACCTGCGGTTCCCGGTCGCCGAGGTGCTCGCCCGCGCCGAAGCCGCCCTGCGGCGGATGGGCCTCTGGGAGCGCCGCACCGAGAATCCGGACCGGCTGTCCGGCGGCGGCAAGCAGCGGCTCGCGATCGCCTCGGCGCTCGCGACCGGATCCCCCGTCCTGATCCTCGACGAGCCGACCGCGAACCTCGATCCGCAGGGCACCGCGGACGTCCACGCCGCGCTCGCGGACATCGCCGGATCCGAGGAGCGCGCCCTGATCCTAGTCGAGCACGACCTCGACGCGGCGCTCGAGATCGCGACCAGGGCGATCGTCCTGGACGCCTCGGGGCGCATCGCGTTCGACGGTCCAGCCCGGCGGATCCTGCGCGAGCACGCGGAGGAGATCCTCGCCCTCGGCGCGTGGCTGCCGTCCGCCGCGCTCGCGGCGCGCCGACTGAACACACGGCTGCCGGCGCTCGCAACAGCCCCGATCACGCCGCTCCCGCTCAGGGCCGAGGAGCTCGCGGTGGCTCTGCAGGGGCTCGAAGCAGAGGCGCCGACGTTCGAAACTCAGTCGACTCCGGCCCTGGCACCCGATTCCGGCGCCACAGCGACCGGATCGACTGAGTTTCGCGCGCTCGAGGCGCCGGACCCGATCATCACGGTCCGCGGCCTCGACATCGCCCGGCGTCGCCCCCTGGTGCTGCGCGACGTCGACCTCGACATCGAGGCGGCCTCTGTCACCGCGATCATCGGCCCGAACGGCGCCGGCAAGACGACGCTCGTGCAGGCGCTCGCCGGTGTCGTGACGCCGCCGCGCGGGCGGATCTCGGTCGACGGGATCGATCCTGCCACCGCTTCACCGCGGACGCTCGCGGCGCACATCGGCTTCGTCTTCCAGAACCCCGAGCACCAGTTCATCGCGCACACCGTGTTCGAGGAGCTCGCGCACGGCCTGCGGCTGCGGCGCACCCCGCCGGCCGAGATCGACGAGCGCGTCGGCGCGATGCTCGAGCGCTTCGGACTCACGGGCAAGGCCGACGTGCACCCGTTCCTACTGTCCGGCGGCGAGAAGCGGCGGCTGTCGGTCAGCACCGCGCTGATCACCCGCCCGCGGATCCTCGTGCTCGACGAGCCGACGTTCGGGCAGGACAGGGCGCGCACCCAGGAGCTGCTCGCGCTGTTCCGCGAGCTCAGGGCCGAGGGCACCACGATCGTGCTCGTGACGCACGACATGGACCTCGTGATCCAGCACGCGACCCGCACCGTGCTGGTCGAGGACGGACGGATCGTCGCCGCGGGCGCCACGTCGGCTCTGGTGCGCGATGCCCTGATCCCGCTCCCCGCGGCGTATCTCGCGGTCCCGCCGGAGCTGAGGGCACTCCTCGGCGACGACGCCGTCGCCGGATCCGCACCGATCGTCGGATCCGGTGCGATCGCGGGGGCCGCTCCCGAGGCGACGGGGCTGGGATCATGATCGACCCGTACGCCGAGCAGACCGCGGCGCCCGCGCGCGCCTGGCTGCACCACCTGAACCCGCTCGCCAAGCTCGGTGCGGTGCTGCCCGCGATGGTGCTGCTGCTGTTCGTGCGGGACCTCGCGACGCCGATCGCTTTCCTCGCTCTCGCCTACGCCGTGCTGCTGACGGGCGCCCGGCTGACCACGCGGCTCTGGACCGTGCTGCTGCTCGCGATCCCCGCGGGGGTCGTCGTGCTGGGGCTGTCGATGGCGCTGTGGACGGATCCGGCGCAGGTCGCCTCGACCCCGGTCGCGCTCCGGATCGGCTCGTGGGAGCTGCACGCCGGCGCCCTCGAGAGCGGGTTAGCGACGGGCCTGCGGCTGGCGGCGATCCTGGCGCTCTCGCTCATCTCGGGCCTCACCACGACAGGACCGGATGTCGTGCGCGCGGGTGTGCAGCAGCTGCGGATCCCGTACCGCTTCGGCTACACGGCGCTCGCGGCCTACCGGTTCGTGCCGCGCTTCGGCTACGAGCTGAGCGTGATCCGCGCGGCGCACCGGGTGCGCGGCACGCACGGCGGACGCGGGCCGTTCGCCCGGATCGCACGCGGCTGGGGCTACATCGTGCCCCTGCTGGCGAGCGCGATCCGCCATGCCGAGCGCGTGGCGCTGGCCATGGACTCGCGCGCGTTCGGAGCGCACCCCACCCGCACTGAGCGGCACGAGGTGCCCTTCCGCCCGCGCGACGTCGTCTTCCTGCTCCTGATGCTCGCCGCCTCGGCGGCTCTCCTGACCCTGTTCTTCCCCTGGCGGTCCTGACCCTGTTCCAAAGCGCACAAATGACTGCATCCACCGCCGATATCGAGCCATTTGCGCACTTCGAAACCAGACCTCGAAAGGTTCCCATGGCATACAGCAAGATGGTCAAGCCGGCCGCGGCCGGGCTCGTTCCGCTCACCGTGCTGAAGACCGAGCGACTCGCCCCGCATTGGGTGCGCATCACGTTCGGCGGCGGCGAGATCGAGCGGTTCTCACCCATGGGCTGGGACCAGTGGTTCCGGCTGTTCCTGCCGGTGGGCGGCGAGGAGGCGCTGAGCCGGGTTCCGGCCAAGGCCAACCACACGCTCGGGTATCTCAAGTTCCTGCGGATCCCCGACGGCGAGCGCCCGGTGATGCGCAACTACAGCGTGCGCGCCTTCCGCCCCGCCACGGCCGAGGCCGGGGCCGAGCTCGACGTCGACTTCGTGCTGCACGGCTCCGCCGCCGAGGGCACCGCGGGTCCGGCGTCGCGGTGGGCCGAGACGTGCCGGCCGGGCGACCGCGTGCTCGTGATCGACGAGGGGCTCACGTTCAACCCCGAGCGCGGCACGGAGCGGGTCGTGCTCGTCGGCGACGAGACGGCCCTGCCGGCCATCGCCGCGATCTGCGCCTCCCTGCCGACGCACGCGACCGGATCCGTGCTGCTCGAGGCCCCTTCCGCGGAGGACGCACTGGACTTCCCTCACCCCGACGGCGTCGACGTGCAGTGGTTCGTGCGCGCGCCCTCCGACCGGCCCGGCGCACTCGCCCTGGCGGCGCTGCGCGAGCTCGCACTGCCCGAAGCGCCGTTCCACGCCTATGCCGCGGGCGAGCAGGCGCTGGCCTCCGGCGCGCGCAAGCTGCTGGTCGGCGAACGCGGTGTCGACAAGGGCCAGGTCAGCTTCTGCGGCTACTGGCGGATCGGCTCCTCGTCCCCCGCATCCCGTGCGGCGCGCGAGACGGCGGCGGAACCCCTGAGCTGAAGCCTCCCTGGCTCGACCGTCCCGAACCGCCTCGAACCGCCTCCGGGCGCACGGGGCGCCGAAGGCGGTTCGATCCGGTTCGGCCCTTCGACAAGCTCAGGGACCGGCTTGTTGCCGAGTCTGCCGAAGCACAGGGACCGAGACTGCTCAGCTGATCTTCTTCTTGTAGATGGCGATCGCGAAGCCGTAGGCGACCACGAGGATCCCGACCATCCAGGCGAGGGCGATCCAGATGCTGGATCCCACCGGCTGGCCGTTGAACAGCGCGCGGATCGTGTTCACGATCGACGTCACCGGCTGGTACTCCGCGAACCAGGCCACCGGACCCGGCATCGACGAGGTGGGCACGAACGCCGAGCTGATGAACGGCAGGAAGATGAGCGGGTAGCTGAACGCGCTCGCGCCGTCCACGGTCTTGGCGCTCAGGCCCGCGATCACGGCGAGCCAGGTGAGCGACAGGGTGAACAGGATCAGGATCCCGGCCACGGCCAGCCACGCGCCGACCGAGGCTCCGGTGCGGAACCCCATCGCGAACGCGACGCCGACCACGATCGCCACCGAGACGATGTTCGCGACGAGCGAGGTGAGCACATGCGCCCAGAGCACGCTCGATCGGGCGATCGGCATGGACTGGAACCGCTCGAAGATCCCGCCCTGGAGATCGAGGAACAGCCGGTACGAGGTGTACGCGATGCCGGACGCGATCGTGATCAGCAGGATGCCCGGCAGCATGTAGTCGATGTACGACTGGTCGGATCCGGTGTGGATCGCCCCGCCGAGGACGTAGACGAACAGCAGCATGAGCGCGATCGGGGTCACCGCGGTGGTGATGATCGTGTCGGGACTGCGCAGGATGTGCTTGAGCGAACGGCCGGTGAGCGTGCCGGTGTCGCTGAGGACGTGGCTGGTCATTTCACTGCCTCCTTCGTGGTGTCGGGCCCATCGACGGGCTCAGAGGCCGATGCCGCGGACGGTCCGACCAGGGCGAGGAAGACCTCCTCGAGGCTGGGCTGCTTCTCGACGTACTCGACCTTCGCCTGCGGCAGGAGCCGCTTGAGTTCGGCGAGCGTGCCGTTCTGGATGATGGTGCCCTCGTGCAGGATCGCGATCCGGTCGGCCAGCTGCTCCGCCTCGTCGAGGTACTGCGTGGTGAGCAGCACGGTGGTGCCGCCGTTCGCGAGCTCCTTGACGGTGTCCCAGACCTCGATCCGCGCCTGCGGGTCGAGACCCGTGGTCGGTTCGTCGAGGAAGATCACCGGGGGATTGCCGATCAGGCTCATCGCGATGTCGAGCCGGCGCCGCATGCCGCCGGAGTAGGTGCCCGCCCGACGCCCGCCGGCGTCGGTGAGCGAGAACCGGGCGAGCAGGTCGTCGGCGACGGCCCCCGGATCCTTGAGGTGACGGAGCTTCGCGACGAGCACGAGGTTCTCCCGTCCGGTGAGGATCTCGTCGACCGCGGCGAACTGCCCGGTGAGGCTGATCGCGTTGCGGACGTCGTTCGGCGCCGAGGAGACGTCGAACCCCTGGACGGTCGCGGCGCCGCCGTCGGCCTTCAGCAGCGTCGACAGGATGCGCACGAGCGTGGTCTTGCCGGCGCCGTTCGAGCCGAGCAGGGCGAAGATGCTGCCCCGCTCGACCTCGAAGTCGACGCCGCGCAGGACCTGCAGATCCTTGAACGCCTTCGTGACGCCCTGCACGCGGATCGCGGGGGCGGTGAGGGTGGCCATGTTCAGTTCTCCTTTCGTGCGGCGCCGTCGATCGCCGTCGTGAAGCGCTTGCGCTCCTTGTCGATCCACTCGCGGCCGGCGTACGCCTTGGCGAACGTCTCGGCGAAGTCGACCGGGTCGTCCCCGACGATGTCGCGCACCGGGGTGCGGTCCACGGCGGCGCGCTCCCAGAGGTCGGCCATGTCGGTGTACATCCGGATCATGGTGTCGCCGTCGGTGATGCCGCCGGCGTACATCAGGTAGCGGTGCATCGCCATGGCGGCCTCCGCATAGGGGGCGGGAAGGCTCTCCATGCGGGCCTTGTCCTGCTTGTACTGCTTCTTCTGCTCGAGGGACCCGGTGAGGGCTTCGATCCACTTGGCGGCCATGTCAGGCTCCTTCATTCGTGTCGGTCGTGCTGATGCTGTCGGTGTGGCGGAGCTGTTCGATGTGCGCTGCGAGGAAGCTCCAGGTCCTCCAGAATTCGGCGAGCTGATCCCGCCCCTGCGCGTTGAGCGAGTACACCTTGCGCGGCGGCCCCTTCTCGGAGGGGACCTTCTCCACATCGACGAGGCCCCTCTGCTCTATCCGCACCAGCAGCGCGTAGACGGTGCCCTCCGCGATGTCGGAGAACCCTCCGTCGCGCAGCCGCGTGGTGATCTCGTATCCATAGGCCGATCGCTCGGCCAGGATCGCCAGGACGATCCCCTCGAGGGTGCCCTTGAGCATCTCGGTCATCTGACTCGCCATCGCGATCGCCTCCTTCTTCTACTCAGTGATGTTGACTACCGGTAGACAGTAACACTGAGTACCGGTACATAGCAACACTGAATACCAAACTTTTTCCGACGCCAGAGATCGCCTCCCTCCGACGGTCGCTGCCACGATCGGCACGCAGCAGGACGCCCCGGGATCCGGGTGATCTCGGGGCGTTCGCGAAGGACGGCAGCAGGGCGCGTGCGGTGCCGTCAGAGTGCGAGATGGAGGCGGAGCGCCTCGTCGAGAGCTCCCATGAGCTCTGCAGGCACCCAGCCGACGGGGCGGGCGATGCGAGCGACGGCAATGGTGCGCACCCGCTCCGCCTGGGCTTTGACGTCGCGGTCAAGTCCGGTCGCCGCCGACGACAGCAGCACCTGGAACGGCAGGATCCGCACCGTGTTCGACGTCAGAGGGACGGCCGTCACGGTCGACCGATCACTCCGCACCGCGACCGCGTTGGCCGTGTTGTTGCTCACGATCACCGCAGGACGGGTCTTCTTCGCCTCGGATCCGACGGCGGGATCGAAGGAGACGAGCACGATCTGGCCGCGACGCAGAAAGGGAACGGTCGACACGCTCACGCGGACGCGAGCCCATCGCCCGCCACGACATCCCAGTCCTCGCCGTCTTGCTACCGTTCCGGCGGGCGTCACAGCACGTCGTCGGCGTGCAGCTGGCGCACACCGTGGGCGTGCAGCAGGAACTGTGCGCGCAACGGGATCCCGAGCAGCACGGCCTGCCGCTTCATCGCACGCGCCCAGACGCGGACGTCGTCCTCGACGGCCTCACCGCCCACCCGCTCCCACACCAGCACCACCGCCGCATTGCCGGTGAGCTCGCGGAGCATGCCGATCCGCTGGGACAGCAGGTGCGCGTGCGTCACCTCGCCGAGGTCCTCCGTCGTCACCGCCTCGATCGGATCCTCGGGGTAGTCGGCCATCGGCATCAGCGGCTCGCCGATCCGGCCCCGCCCGTCGATGAAGAGCAGCCAGAGCTGCCGCTGGCTCGCCTGCTGGAGCAGCAGCTCCAGGGCGTCGCGGAGGTCGTCGTCGCTTTCGAGCACGTGCTCGCGCAGTGATTCGGGGTTCATGACGCCAGCTTGACGGCGGGCCGGAGGGCCGCACGGCCCGTCTACGCAATCGGTGCGGAACTCCGCGAACGCCCGGATCGTGGAGGAGGATCCGCCCGCGCGGAGACCAGTCCCCGCCCACGCACGAACGCCCCCGGATCCAGGATCCGGGGGCGCCCTTCGACGAGTTCAGGGACCGAAAGGTCAGCGCTTGCCGACGATCTGGCGGCCGACGAGGTCGCGCATGATCTCGTTCGTGCCACCGTAGATGCGATGCACCCTGGCGTCGGTGAAGGCCTTCGCGATCGGGTACTCCATGATGTAGCCGTAGCCGCCGTGCAGCTGCACGCCGGTGTCGAGCACCTCCCACTCGCGGTCCGTCGTCCAGAACTTGACCTTCGCGGCGTCCTCCGCGGTGAGCTTGCTGTCCTTGTACGCCAGCAGCGCGCGGTCGACGTACGCCCACATCACCTCGGTCGTGGTCACCATGTCGGCCAGACGGAAGCGGGTGTTCTGGAAGTCTGCGATGCGCTCGCCGAAGGCCTCGCGGTCCTTGGTGTAGGCGATGGTCCAGGCCGTGGCGGCCTGTGCCGCGGCCGCGGCGGCCACGCCGATCGACAGGCGCTCGAGCGGCAGGTTCATCATCAGCTGGATGAAGCCCTGACCTTCCTTGCCGCTGATCAGATTCTCGTCGGGGATGAACACGTCCGTGAAGCTGAGCTCGGCCGTGTCCCAGCCGTGGAAGCCCATCTTGCTGAGCTTCTTGCCCTGATCGAAGCCCTCCATGCCCTTCTCGACGATCAGAAGGCTGAAGGCGTCGGGCCGGTTGCCCTCACCTGTCTTCACGAAGGTCACGACGATGTCGGCCGTGGTCCCCGAGGAGATGAAGGTCTTGGCGCCGTTGAGGATGTACCCGCCGTCGACCTTCTTCGCGTTGGTCTTGATGCCGCGGAGGTCGGAGCCCGCACCCGGATCGGTCATCGCGAGCGCGCCGAGCACTTCGCCGGTCGCCATGCGGGGCAGCCACTTCGCCTTCTGCTCCGGCGTGCCCATGTGCACGAGATACGGCACGGCCAGGTCGTCCTGGATCCCGAACGCGCCGGCAAGGGACCCGGCGCCCGCCGCGATGACCTCTTCCATCACGATGGTGCGGAAGCGGTAGTCCTGCAGCATCCCCGCGCCGCCGAACTCCTCGGGCACCGAGAGGCCGATCAGGCCGGCCTCACCCGCCGCGAGCATGGTGGCGCGATCGATCTCGCCGTCCGCCTCCCAGCGCTCGATGGCCTCGTTCGTGACGTGGCGGCCGATGAAGTCCTTGACGAGGCCCCGGAAGGCCTCGTGATCCTCGTCGTAGATGTCGCGTTCCATCGCGCTCCTCCAGATCGTGTGTGCGTCTTCGCACTCGCGATCCTACGCGGAAAGTCGGGGATATCGACTCGGATTGTGGGAATGCATCCCACCGGATGTGAGACTCGGTGTCACGCTTTGTGTGAACGCTCCAGCAGCGTCGGAAACCGCGTCGACGCGACTGCACACGCCTCAGGCCGGGTGCGGTGACGCGCGTCTGCGATGGCGGTCAGCCCAGGTAGGCGGGGGCCGCGGCGAGCCCGAAGAACTGCTCGAGCGTGGCGAATCCGCCATCGTGGTAGGCCGTCGCGAGCGGCACGCCGACGTAGCGCAGATGCCAGGGTTCCGGGTCGTAGCCGGTGATCGGGGTCTGGCCGGCGACGTAGCGGACGATGAAGCCGTACTGCCAGCCGTTCTCGGCGACCCAGGCGCCGGCCGCGGTGCCGCCGAAGGAGTCGATGTCACCGCAGCCGCCCGCGCAGGAGACGACGTCGGCGGCGAGGCCGGTCTGGTGCTCGCTGTGCCCGGGCCGCGCGGAGAGGGCGTCGCCCTGAGCCTGCCCGTAGGTCGCGACCTGGCCCGAGTAGGTCTGCACCTGGGTGTCGTACGAGCGGTAGCCGCTGGCCAGCGCGACCGAGCCCACCCCGGCGGCGTCCGCGGCCGCGGAGAGCTGGTTCAGAGCGTTCGCCGTGTCGGAGCGCAGCGAACCCGCGCCGTCGACCGAGAGAGCGGGATCCCCGAAGGACGTCGGCGCGAAGGTCACCGGGTTGAGCGGCCGGGCCTTGTTCACCACGACCCAGTCGCGGTGGGGGTCGGACAGATCGATGCAGGGCGCGTTGCCCGCAGCGACCGCGGCGCGGAACGCCGCTCCCCCGCCGAACGCCGCGACCACCGCATCATCGCCACCGGAGGCGAGCGCCTGCTGCACCGGCGTCTGCGCGCACGGGTTGCTGGCCGCGGTCGCGTGCAGCTGGACCGAGGGAAGGCTCGTCGCGGTCTGCGGCATCGCGACCTCTGCGACCCCTGCGACCTTTGCTTCCGCCGTGGCCTGGCCGCCGGGACCGGCGCTCGCCGAGCCGTCCGCGAGTGCCCAGAGCGCGCCGATCAGCGCGACCGCCAGGCCGATCGTGACGTACAGCCGGAACGTCACGCGCGGGTCCATGCGGCGCGCGCGAGTCGGGTGCCGCGGGTCTGCCACGGATCCATTCTCACCGCCAGACCTGAACGTCGGCGACATTCGAATCTTTCCACGAGTTTCGCTTGACTTGCCATCGTCGCTATGTTCGAATGTCTCCATGAGGTGGCAAGGGCAGAGGATCGACGAGACCGACGCGCAGGCGCTGCCCGGCATGGAGAACCGCACCGGGTTCCTGCGAACCGTGACGACGCCGGAGTTCGCGGGGATGACCTTCCACGAGGTGCTCGCGAAGTCGGCCCTGAACCATGTGCCCGGTCCATCGAAGATGCCGTTCAACTGGACGGTCAACCCGTACCGCGGATGCAGCCATGCCTGCGTGTACTGCTTCGCCCGGGGGACGCACACGTACCTGGACCTGGACGCGGGGCGGGACTTCGACTCGCAGATCGTGGTCAAGGTGAACGTGGTCGAGACCCTGGAGAAGGAGCTGCGCCGCGGATCCTGGAAGCACGAGACCGTCGCGCTCGGCACGAACACCGATCCGTATCAGCGCGCGGAGGGGCGATACCGGCTGATGCCGGGGATCATCGGCGCGCTGGCCGATTCCGGGACGCCCTTCTCGGTGCTCACCAAGGGCACGCTGATCCGCCGCGACATCCCTGTCCTCGTCGACGCCGCGGCCAGGGTGCCCGTCGACGTGCAGCTGTCGATCGCGATGTTCGACGAGACGCTTCGCGAGGCGATCGAGCACGGCGCTCCGTCCACGCAGGCGCGGCTCGACACCGTGCGCGCGCTCAGTGACGCCGGATTCCGGGTCGGGGTGTTCCTGATGCCGATCCTGCCGCACCTCACCGACTCGGTGGATGCGATCGACGGCGCCCTGCGGCGGATCAAGGAAGCCGGTGCCGACCATGTCATCTACGGCGCCCTGCATCTGCGTGCGGGCGTGAAGCCCTGGTTCCTGCAGTGGCTGTCGCAGCACAGGCCGGATCTGCTGTCGTCCTACCGGGTGCTGTATCCCGGATCTGCGGCGGAGGCGCCGAAGGACTACCGGAGGTGGCTCGCTCGACGGGTCAAGCCCCTGATCCGGATGCACGGGCTGGAGGCACGGCACTCCGACGATCGCCCGCTGCGGCGCAGCATGAGCGCGCCGGCTGAACCGGTCACGAACGCGATGCCGCTGTGGCTGTTCGAGCAGCCCGCAGCCGAACCCGCGGCGCCGTCGCGGTTCGGTGCGCCGCGGGCGCCTGAGCCGATGCCGACCCTGTTCTGAGGCATTGCGCGGGGGACGCCGAACGGGGCGGGCGCTCGATGCGCACCGCCCCGTTCGAGGTTCCGCGGAGGATGTCCTGTGTGGAGGATGTCCTGTGTGGAGGATGTCCCGGGAAGGGTGTCCCGCAGAGGGTTCAGTACCAGTTCGTGGCCTGCGAGTGGCCCCAGGCCGCGCAGGGGGTGCCGTAGACGCTGGAGATGTAGCCGAGGCCCCACGTGATCTGCGTGGTCGCGTTGGTCTGCCAGTCGTCCGCGACGGTCGCCATCTTGTCGCCGGGCAGCGCCTGCGGGATGCCGGTCGCGCCGGAGGAATTATAGGCCTGGTAGTCCCAGCCGGACTCCTTGTTCCACAGCGAGTTCAGGCACTGAAACTGGTCATCGCCCCAGCCGTACTGGCTCGCCATGATCTGCTGAGCCGCGGCGCGCGCGCCGTCCGGAGTGTTCGCGGCGGCCTGCGCCTCGGCGGCTGCCTGCGCGGCGGCAGCGGCCTGGGCGGCGGCGGCAGCAGCCGCGGCATCGGCCGCCTGCTTCTGTGCGACAGCGTTGTTCAGGTTGGTGCGCACCTCCGCGACCTGCGACTCCACCTTCTCGGAGTAGTCCGTGATCGCGACGGCGAGCGCGGTGTGCACGGCGCCCTTGTCGGAGACCGACTTCGACAGCACCTCGTGCGCCGAGGTCAGACCGGTCACGTCCACGAGCTTGCGCCCCTGGCCGAGATCGAGGCCGGCCGCCTTCACATCGGCGTTCACGGTGGCCGCGTCCGCCATCGCGGTCTTCGCGGTGTCGAGTGCGGCACGCACCTGCACCCGCTGGTTGTAGGCGGTCACATCGTCGACCGCGGCCACGGCCGGAGCGGCCGCGGCGACTGCGGGAGCGACGAGCACAGCACCCCCGACGGCGAGCGCGCCGAGCACGGCGGTCGCGCTGACGATGGTGATGGTCTTGCGGCGGGCAGAGCGGAAGAACGGGTTTCTCGACATGACGAAGTAACGATCCTTGAAGTCCTCGGTGCCGCTCGGGAAGCGGCGTCACGCCCTCGGGTCGGGCGTACAAGGTAACGATCCTGCATCACTGTTCCTGGGAGCCCACCGAGGATCCCGGGATGTAGCAAGATATTTTGCTCGAACTCTCAGGTTTCGAATTCGGCCGTTTCCGGCCCCTCGCCCTGCCCTTCTCATCGCGCCCGCACCGTCGTGTCCGAGGTTCCGGTTACTGTCGCCGCATGGTCACACTCCGCCCCTGGCAGCCCGAAGACCGGCCGCTGCTCGACCGTTTCAACACCCCGGAGATGACGGCGCATCTCGTCGGGCCCGAGACCCCGGAGGAGCTGGAGAAGCGGCATCGGCGCTATCTGTCCCTGGAGGGACCCGGCGGGATGCTCGTGATCTGCGACGGCGACGTCGCCGTCGGCTCGATCGGCTACTGGGAGAACGACGAGGATCCCGACGCCGTCGTATGGGAGACCGGGTGGAGCGTGCTCCCCGAGCAGCAGGGACGCGGCTACGCCGGGCAGGCGCTCCTCCAGCTCCTCGACATCGTGCGGGCGGACGGACGCCACTCCGAGATCCACGCTTACCCGGCCGTGGACAACGCACCCTCGAACGCGCTGTGCCGGCGCGCGGGCTTCGCGCTGCGCTCGACCCGCGCGTTCCCGTTCCGCGGCGAGGAGATCCTCAGCAACGACTGGGCGCTCGTCCTCTGACCGCGCGGGCGTCACAGAGATGCGAAAGAGCCGGGCGGGATCCGGAGTCATCAGGATCCCGCCCGGCTCTTTCGGCCGATGCTTCGCGGCGAAGCCGCGTCTCGATCAGGCGGTGAGGTCGGACGTCGACGGCATGCGGCCGGCGATCTCCTCGATGAGGTCGTCGCCGAGGCGCGCCTCCTCGAACGGCGCGTCGATCTCGGCGCGGTTCAGCAGCTCCGTCATGCGGCGACCGCGCGGGCGCGTGATCAGGGTCACAACCCGGCCGGAGTTGCCGGCGCGACCGGTGCGGCCGGCCCGGTGCAGGTACGTCTTGTACTCGTCGGGGGCGTCGGCCTGGACGACCAGGTCGATGTCGTCGACGTGGATGCCGCGGGCGGCGACGTCGGTCGCGACGAGCACGTTCACACGACCCGAGGTGAGCTTCTCCAGGTTGCGGGTGCGCTTGGCCTGGTTCAGGTCGCCGTGCAGCGAGACCGCGGGGATCCCGGCGTCCTCGAAGGCCTCGGCGAGCTGCTCGGCGTAGGCGCGGGTGCGGGAGAAGACCAGCGTGCGCCCGTCGCGATCGACGAGCGAGGTGAGGATCTCCGCCTTGTCGCGGTGCTCGATCACGAGGACGCGGTGCTCGATCGTGCCCGAGTCCTGCGTCTCGCCGGCGACCTCGAAGACGGCCGGGTCCACGAGGAACTCGTCCACCAGTGCGGCGACCTCGCGGTCCAGCGTGGCGGAGAACAGCAGCTTCTGGCTGCCCTCGCCGGTGTGCCGGAGGATCCGCTGCACCGGCTCGACGAAGCCGAGCTCGCACATGTGGTCCGCCTCATCCAGCACGGCGATGCGCACGTCGGAGAGGTCGAGCTTGCCTTGGTTGATCAGGTCCTCGATGCGACCGGGCGTGCCGATCACGATGTCGACGCCCTTCTTCAGCGCGCCGACCTGGCGCGCCTGCGGCACGCCGCCGTAGATCTGCGTCGTGAACAGGCCCACGCTGCGGGCGATCGGCTGCACGGTGCGGTCGATCTGCAGCGCGAGTTCGCGCGTCGGGGCGAGGATGATCGCGCGCGGGGTGCGCCCGAACTCGCGCTTCTTGCCCTTCTGCGACTGCAGGATGCTCTCCACGAGGGGGGCGCCGAAGGCGATGGTCTTGCCGGATCCGGTGCGCCCGCGGGCGAGCACGTCGCGACCCTGGAGCACCGCGGGGACCGACGCCGCCTGGATCGGGAACGGTGCCTCTGCACCCATGTTCGCCAGGATCTCGACGATGTTCGAGCCGAGTCCGAGGTCGCCGAAGGTCACATCCGCGACCTCTTCGGCCTGCACGGTCTGCGCCGCAAGGCGCTCGTGCACGACGTCCTCGAGCTGCTCGTGCTTCGGCGCACGGTCGGCGGTGCGGTTCCAGTCGCTGCGGCTCGGACCGTCGGTGCGGCGAGGGCGGTCGTCCCGGCGGGGACGGTCATCGCGATCGAAGCGCGCACGATCGCTGCGCTCGAAGCGCGGGCGCTCGGTCCGGTCATCGCGGCGCGTGCGGTCGTCACGATCGAAGCGCGGACGCTCGGTCCGGTCGTCACGGCGCGGGCGGTCGTCACGGTCGAAACGCGGACGGTCGCTGCGCTCGACACGCGGACGATCGCTGCGGTCGAAACGCGGACGGTCCGTCCGGTCATCCCGGCGCGGACGCTCGTCACGGTCGAAACGCGGACGGTCCGTCCGGTCATCGCGGCGGGGACGGTCGTCACGATCGAAACGAGGACGGTCGTTGCGATCGAAACGCGGACGATCGCTGCGGTCGAAACGCGGACGGTCGGTCCGGTCGTCCCGGCGCGGGCGGTCGTCACGATCGAAGCGCGGACGCTCGTCGCGACGGTGCGGGGCATCGACGCGGCCCGACTCGGCACGGTTGCGGATCGAGCGGGACTCGTCGCGGCCCGCCCTCTCCTGCGCCGACCAGCGGCGCTTCGGCTCGCGATCGCCGGCGGCGGGCTCGGCGCGGAAGCCGCGGTGGCCGGGCGAACGGCTGCCGGGGCGGGCATCCGCACGGCGGTCGTCGCGGGCCGGACGGGCGTCACGGTCGAAGCGGCCGCCACGGTCGTCGCGAGCAGGACGGGCGTCGCGAGCGGGACGGGCATCGCGGTCGAAGCGGCCGCCGCGGTCGTCGCGGGCCGGACGCGCGTCCGCGCGGCCGTACCGGTCTGCACGATCCGCGACGCCTCGAGCGGAGTCGCCGTCGCGTGCGGGGCGCCCCTGGTTGTAACGGTCGTGGAAGGAGGTCTTCTTCGCGTAGCGCGGCTCGAAGTTCGCCGAGGGGCGTCCGCCCTTGGGCTTGTGGTTCTTGGGCACGGGTATGTCCTTTGTCTGGTTCTCGCACGAGAACAGCGCCCCGCCGCCCTCGTAGGGCGCGGAGAAACCCGGGCAGTCGTCGGCCGGGGGCCATTCATGTGATGGATGAAGCGCTCGGCGATGTCCGCCGAACTCACCATCGGCCCCTGGGCTCACACACAATCGCAGCACCGCGCCCGCCGGGGATCCCGGAGTTCGCGGTCGCCCGAAGCCGACCGCGAAAGTCTACCCGAGCCACCTGGGAGCCCACCGCGTCACCCCGCCGCTCTACGATGGCGGCATGACCACTCCGACCGGCGTCCAGGTCCACCTCGAGGCGGACGGCGTCCGCGCGCAGATCTCGCAGGTCGGCGCAGCCCTCCGGCACCTCGTCGTCGGCGGCACCACGGTCGTCCCGCCCTACCCCGACGATCGCCCCGCGCCCGCCTGCTCCGGCGTCGTACTCGTGCCGTGGCCGAACCGGATCCGGGACGGCATCTGGGCCGACGGCGAGGAGACCAGGGCGCTGGCGATCACCGAGCCGAAGCTGAACAACGCGACCCACGGGCTGCTGCGCTACACCGCTTACGAGATCGCCGAGCAGGACGATGCGACCGTGCTGCTGCGCGCGAACGTGGTGCCGCAGATCGGCTACCCCTATCTGCTGGAGACGAGCGTGCGCTACACGCTCGGCACCGACGGCGTCACCGCGGAGCATACGATCGTGAACCGCTCGCAGGAAGCGGCGCCGGTCGCACTCGGCACCCACCCCTTCCTCACGATCTCCGGGGTCGACCCGAGGCAGCTGCTCCTGCGCATCCCCGCCGAGACCTTCTTCGAGACCGACGACCGGCTGCTGCCGATCGGGGAATCGCCGGTGTCGGGGGGTACGGACCTGCGCACCCCCCGACGCCTCGCCGAGGTGCAGCTCGACACCGGCTTCGCGACGCTCCACCGCGAGGACGACGGACGCGTGCACAGCACCCTCTCCGCCCCCGACGGCCGCACCGTCACGCTGTGGCAGGGGCCGGGTCTGGACTACCTGCAGGCCTACACGAACACGAACTACCCCGGCCAGGAGCTCGTGGTCGCCCTCGAGCCGATGTCGGCGCCCGCCGAGGCGTTCAACTCGGGCCGCGGGCTGCGCCGCCTGGCACCGGGCGAGGCCTGGACCGTGCAGTGGGGTGTGACGCTCACCGTCTGAGAGCGGGCGCCTGAGAGCGGGCGTCTGAGAATCGGCTCGCCCGATGGCGGGATCTTCGCGCGTCAGAATCCGGGAGTCTCTGGATCGGGTTCCGGGGGTGGGTCCGGGTCCTCGACCGTGAACGTCACCGGTGAAGGTGGCTTGTCGATGTAGGTCGCCCCGGTGGGGCTGGTCCACTCCAGGACCCCGGCGCCGCGTTGTTTCACTTTCCACGCGGTCTGATGCTTCAGGACGTGGTGGCGGCGGCAGAGCCCGCCGAGGTTGCCTTCCTCCGTAGACCCGCCGTACGCGGCGTCGATGGTGTGGTCGAGGTCCTGCGCGGCGGGTGGGAGCCCGCAGGTCGGGAACCGGCACCGGGAATCCCTCGCGTGCAGGAGCCGGCGGAGGTCGGCGTTGGGGCGGTAGTGGTCGACGGCGAGGATCGCCCCGGTGACAGGGTGGGTGAGGACGCGTTCCCAGGCGGTGGCTCCGCCGGCGAGGGTGCGGGCGGTGTGCGTGTCGATCGGCTGCCCGCCGGCGAGTTCCGCGGGCTGTTCGGTGCGCACACTGAAGGGGGCGCCGGATCGCGTCGGCGACTTTTGCCCGCGAGCGCCGGCGTTATCGGGCGTAAGCAGGGTGAGCACGGGCACGGTGACCTCGACCCGTGCCTGGATCGCGGACAGGAGCCCGGCGTCGGTGTCGTGCCCGGATGCTGCGCCGGTGAGCAGGGTGTCCGCGCACAA